>JBJFAO010000050.1:0-3447 GCA_051887955.1 Christensenellales bacterium | reverse complement strand
CGATCTAAGACGGTCAAGCCGGAGGATTACGACCTGATACGCAAGCTTGCCGATAATAAAAAAACCGTCGCAATAGGGGAGATAGGGCTCGATTATCACTACGATCTCAGTCCGAGAGAAACGCAAAAAAGGGTTTTCGTCGAACAGCTCGTTCTCGCTCACGAATTGAAATTGCCGGTAGTAATACATTTGCGCGAGGCGTACGGAGATATGAGCGCTCTCCTCGCCGAAAACAAGCGTTATACCGAGTACGGCATACTTTTGCATTGCTATAGCGGCAGCGCCGAAACGGCTCGCGAGCTCGGAAAAAAATACGACGCATATTTTTCTTTCGGCGGAGCGATAACCTTCAAAAACGCCGTCGACAAACCCGATATCATACGCAGTATTCCCGAAAACAGGATTTTGGTGGAGACAGACTGTCCTTATATGACTCCCGTTCCGTTCAGGGGAAAACCCAACCGTCCGGAATACGTCAATCTCGTCGCGGACAGATTGGCGGAAATCCTCGGTAAGGACAGAAAATACGTGGAAGAACTCACGATAAAAAACACAAAGGAGTATTTCAAAAAGATAAATGATTGTTTATAAAATCGGCGACACTATATATATGAATCTGACCAACAGATGTAGCAACGCCTGCACGTTTTGCGTAAGGACTACGTCCGAGGAATACAGCGCGTATTCTCTCTGGCTCGATAAAGAGCCGACCTGCGATGAGGTAAAGGAAGGTTTAAAACCCTATCTTAACGAAACCAAATTCGTGTTTTGCGGATACGGCGAGCCGCTCTATCGCATAGATGCCGTCGTTGAAATAGGCAAATACTTGAAAGGACTTGGGAAAAACGTGCGTATAAATACCAACGGACAAGCCGATCTGATAGTCGGAAAAGGAGTTGCGGAGCGACTCGTCGGAGCCGTCGATACCGTAAGCATTTCTCTCAACGAGGTTACGGCGGAGGATTACAACGCCCTTTGTCGGTGCGGCTTCGGAGAAGAGGGGTATTATTCTCTTTTGCGATTTGCCGAGGAATGCAAAAAAAACAACCTCAAGGTAGTGTTGAGTATCGTCGACGTGCTCGGTGAAGAAAAATGCAAAAAAGCAAAACAAATCGCAGAAAAAATCGGTGCGGAGCTTAGGATAAGACAACTTATTAAATGACGTTTATCGTAAAAATATAAAAATTTGTTTCGGACGGAGCTGCGCAAAATAAAGACTTAACCGCCCGAAAACGGGCGGTTTTATCTTCAGTACGGCAAATGAAATTTGTCTTTTGTACATAAAAAGTATACACCGAAATCGACTGAAAAAAACGAGGGAAATAATGGTAACTCAAATTCTTAAAGAATCCGGTTTTCGCTACAACAAGGCGTTGGGACAAAACTTCATTACGGATAAAAATCTGCTCGAGGCGATAGTTTCCGATTCGGGAGTGAAAAAAGACGACGTCGTGGTGGAAATAGGCGCGGGAGCGGGTACCCTTACGGAGGCGTTGAGCAGGGCGTGCAAAAGGGTGTGCGCGTTCGAGGTGGACGAGAGATTGCGCCCGATACTCGACAAAGCTCTCGCCGATTGCGGCAACGTTGACGTATATTTTGCCGACGTGCTGAAAATGGGGGATGAAGAGCTGAAAAATATAATAAAACAACCGTTTAAGTTGGTAGCCAATCTCCCTTATTACGTGACGACTCCTCTTATAATGCGATTTTTGGAAAGCGATTTGCCCGTCCTTTCCATGACGGTAACGATACAAAAGGAAGTGGCGGAAAGGCTCGTCGCGAAGCCCGGTTCTGCGGAGTACGGAGCCGTTACCGTCGCCGCCGATTATTACGGAAATCCTTTTATCACCCGATATATAGGGAAAGAAATGTTCTTCCCCGTGCCCAAGGTGGACAGCGCCCTTTTAAGGCTGGACGTAGACAAAAGTAAGTACTCCGTCGCGGACGAAAAGCTGTTCAAAAAAGTGGTGAAAGCGGCTTTTTTATGGAGAAGAAAAACCCTCGCAAACAACCTTCAGAATATGTTTTCGATACCTAAAGCGCAGTGTGAAAACATACTGAATTCGCTTGGTTTTTCGCCGATGATAAGGGGCGAAAAATTGTCTACCGCAGACTTTATCGCGTTAAGCGAAAAAATTGCGGAAAACGGATAAATCGTATTTTTATGTTTCCGAAAACAATGCCAAGACTCCCCTCGAGGAGTTTTTTACGTCGCGGATTTTTTTGGGGTATTGACAAAGGGCTCGCCAATATAATAGAATAATAGTGAAAAAATATTTTGTACTCGTGACTTATGCGCGCGTGTGCGTATGGAGAGGTTTTTTATGAACGGCGAATATCGAAACCCCGAGATAAAAATTAACGAAAGGAGAGAAGAAGAGAGGAGAATTTTTCATATTCTCCTGCAGATAACCGCGTGCATAATCGCGGCTTCGTTTATGTTTTTGTTCGTGACCTTTTCCGGCACCGGCGCGGGTTTCGTCGATTCCGCCGATTATTTTACGGAGGACTTCGGTTCGGCTTCCGATATATCGGAGGTTGTTACCGACGATTGTATCATAACCGACGACTGTATCGTAGCGGAAGCCGCCTCCAACTCGAATAAAGGCAGTAGCGGAACGATAGCTCAGACCGTATCGACGACGTATATAAACAAAACTTACAGTTACACTTATACCGGAAGCGTCAATCCGCCTTACAGTCACTTTTATTGGGCGGGCAACTCCTCGACCAATAACGCCAGCGGCGGTTCGGGTTATTTTGAGGTCAGCGGAAGCGGTACCGTAAGGCAGAAAGAGATAGTCATGACGGCTTTCGTCAAAATTCAGTTGTCGGGAGTTTTGTCCACACTGCGCGCGAATAGTAAGCTGCAGATTACCTCCGCTTCGGCGAGGATGACGTCGACCAACGGTTACGACCAGGATATAAAGTGGGGATTTGCCTACGGCAGCAAGACATTAGGCTCGGGCAACAGCAACTGGAGCTTGTCCGGTTTTACCGTTCCCGGAAGCGTTTCTACGTCGAGTAGCGGTCAAGGCGGAGTAAGGAGCGGTAGCTATACCTCGACCGTCACGTCCGATATTATCACAATAGCTCTTACTGCGAGGACCAACTATACCGGATGGGTAGGTGGCAGATATCCGGGAGCGAAATTGTCGGAAATAAAATTCACCTTCAAGAGCGTCGATACGACCGCGCCGAGCGTAACTTTAAACGACGTCGGAGCCTGGAAGCAATCGAAGAGCGTAAGTTTTACCGTTAAGGATACGCACAGCGGCAACTCGTTATATTCCTACTACATCAAAAACGCGAGCGGAACGAATTTCTCCGTATCGGTTAGCAACTCAACCGTTTATACGGTTTCCGGAATAACGGGCGCTTTGTCCTATTCGTTTACGGACAGGTCGGGCAATGCGAATACCGGAAGCAAAACGGCTGACGAATTGA
>JBJFAO010000049.1:0-3450 GCA_051887955.1 Christensenellales bacterium | reverse complement strand
CTGCAACACCTCTATTCTCCAGTCCGAATCTGGATGGCGCCTCCAATTTTGCCGTTGTGGCGGAATAGGCAGACGCAAGGGACTTAAAATCCCTCGGTAGCAATATCGTACCGGTTCGACCCCGGTCAACGGCACCACGTTAACGATTTTGAACGGCAATCCCGTTCTTTTTTATTATTTTTGTTCGGAGATTATAAATGATTATGAAAACCAATACGGGTTTTTTCAATGCGGTATACGAGGCGGTAAAGCTTATTCCGAGGGGCAAGGTAGCCACTTACGGAATGATTGCTCGTTTGACGGGCAGACCTAAAGCCGCTCGTTACGTAGGATATGCTTTACACGTCAATCCGCAACCGATAACAATCCCTTGCCATCGCGTGGTCGACAGAGAGGGACGCCTCGCAGAGGCTTTCGCTTTCGGGGGGAGGGACGCGCAGAGAGCTTTGCTGGAAAGCGAAGGCATAGAGGTGAAAGACGGCAAGGTGGACCTTACCGTCTGTTTGTGGGATTGCGATTTTATCTGACGCCGATTAACTTTATTGCGGAATATTCGTAAAAGCTTGATTGATAGATTATTCCTATCGTTTTGTTGGGATAGGTGATAAGCAAGGCTTTGTCGCCGACGGGATAATACGTCGCTTCGCTGCTCGACGCGCTTGTCTTTATGAGAGCGATGTTTTTATTTGCGTCGTGAACGAGAAGATAAAAACAGTCTCCGTACGCAAAGTCCGCTATATCGGATATAACAGAATCGGTGCGATTGGCGGAATAAGAAAACGACAGGTCGGTTTTTAGCGTTACTACGCCGTTGAGTCCGCCGCTTAAACACAGATAAACGTTGTTTCCGTCCGTACCCTGTCCGAGTAAATCTGCCGTGGCTATTTTTTTGCGTTCGGAATTTGCTACGGTCATATCCGAAAAGTATTTTCGAGCATATAAAGAGCCCTCGTTTTCAATGGCTATATATATCTGTTTACCGTTTTCGACAATAGGTATTATGCATTTAAGCGTAGCGGAAGCTACAAATAATTCCCTTATTACGGAAAAGTCGTTTTTATTAAGATCCGTTATGCCGTAGCCGGTGGTATTGTTGTAGGTCAGCCGATAAAAATCTCCGAATTCGAAAATATCGACGATTTTTCCCGAATTTACCGTAGAGAAAGACAGCTCTTCCGAAGAGTATTTTACGATAAAATTTTCTTTTCCGTTGTCGGCAAAGAGCAAAAAGCTGTCTTCCGTGGGAAAGAGAGAGACGCTGTCGGCGTACGGCATTATTTTCGTGTCGGTCTTTTGCAGGTCGAAATCTGTTACCGTAACGTAGAGATAATTATTTTTGCCGTCGGTTGCTACGACTGCGATTCCGAGATTGGTGAGGCAGGAAGCGACGTATTCGTATTCGCAGGAATTCGTTACGGAATACGTCTTTTCGATATTGCCCAAAGAGTCGAGCTTAATCAGACCTACCGTAGGCTTTTCCGCGTAAACGTCTCCGGTTTTGCAATTCGTTTCCGCTATTACGTAGGTGGAAAATGCAGTTTGATGGACGGAGCACAGCGTTATATCCCCGTTGCCGCAAATTATTTGTTCAAAAAGATATTTTTCCGACGGCGACGAGCTTTTTGGTATCGTTCCGCTGTAAACAGGCGTTTCGTTTGTCGGCTCTTGTCGTTCGTCGGGCGTTGTCGGCGTGTTCAACGAAGTATCCACGGCGTCGGTAACCGGACCTTCGTCGGAAAAAGCGAAAAACGCAAGAACGACAATAGTCGCCGTCAGAACGACGGCTATTACGCCCGTTAAGTGTTTTTTTATAAAATTCAGCATAATATCACCTCGAAGTCAATGATATCACCCTGATTACAAAAAAACTCAAGCTTCGCAAAATATTACTTATTTCGACATTTTTGTAGATTTTCCACCGTTTCAATGATTTTTTCGACTATTTTTGTATTTACGTCGCACGGGAAAGATTTTGGGGATTTCTTTTTTTCGGCGACTTTAATAGAGTGCAACAGCGTTTCCGCATAAAGCTCGTCCTGCGGCAGTATTTCGAAATAACCTCTTTTGTAATAGGATTTTGCGTTGTCAAGCTGATCTCCTCGCGACGTTCCTTTAGGTAGCGGTATTATCACCGCAGGCTTGTTGATGGCGGCAAGCTCGGCAAGAGAATTCGCTCCTCCGCGAGATACGGCGACGTCTGCGAGCGCGTATAAATCGGCAATATCGCGGCAGTATCTTATTTGGTGATATCCGCTGTGTTTTATTGTAAAATCTCCGCTTTTACCGGCTATGTGGATTACGTTATAGCAGGCGGTGAGTTTGTCCAAGGCTTTATATACTGTAAGATTTATTTTTTCCGCTCCTGTGCTTCCGCCGAAAACGAGAACGGTTTTTTTCGACGGGTCTATGGGAAAAGCCGCTCGCGCCCGATATGGAGAGCCGTGAAAGATTTCTTGTCGAACGGGGTTCCCTATGCAAATTCCCCCTTGCGTTTCGGGAAAAGACGTTATTGTGAGCGCGGCGAACTTTTTTACGAGTCGATTGGCTACGCCGAAAGAAAAATCGCTTTCGTGAACGATTACGGGTATATTCGAGTTTTTTGCCGCAAAGCAGGTCGGCAGAGAGGCGTATCCACCCTTGGAAAATACGACGTCCGGTTTTATAAACCGCAACAGCTCTTCGGCTTCGGCGACGCCTTTCAGAAGTACAAACGGAATTTTTAAGTTGTTGAGTAGATTTGCTCTGTCGAGCTTTACGACGGACGTTGAAAAAAACGGTACGTTTTCCGCTTCGGCAAGCTCTTTCTCCATGCCGTTTCCTCCGATAAAAGTCGCTTTTATGCCGCGTTTTTTAAGCTCGGGTAAAAGCGCGAGAGCCGGTATTACGTGTCCTGCGGTTCCTCCGCCGGTAAAAACTATCCTTTCCAAAATTATTCCTCCCGTGACGATTCTTCTATTATGTTATTTTCAAACGGATATTTTTGATACCGGTATTGCTCTATTTTAACAATTTATTCATATTTTTATTTTAAACAAAGGGGTAAAAATGGAAAAAGGTATTGATATTGTCGTTTTATAATGTTACAATATATTATATAATTTTATCTTATGGAGACGTTATTATTATGAAACAATTATATTTGAAAGCGTTTGACGATACCGAAATAGGCATAGACCTTTGGGACGAAGTAGAAAATCCCGTAGGCTGCGTGCAAATCGCGCACGGCATGGCGGAACACCCCGACCGTTACGACGATTTTGCCAGATTCCTCAATACCAAAGGCTACATAGTTGCTGCGGACGATCACAGGGGGCACAGAAGGGGAGCGATAAACGGTGAAAACGGCATGACCTACGGCGACAGCTGGAATCAGACGCTCGAAGATATGAATACCCTTTGCGATTATTTGAAAACGACTTACGGTAAAGAAGTATTTCTTTTGGGACACAG
>JBJFAO010000048.1:0-3470 GCA_051887955.1 Christensenellales bacterium | reverse complement strand
GTTACCGACGAGGAAAACGAACGCGAGAAGAAGGAGAACATAAGTCGTCAGACGATAGAAATAGCCGACAAAGTAGTCGATAAGCAAATGCGAATCGTGCAGGAAATAGCCTCTTTGCTCGGAGAAACGGCGGCGGAAACGAAGATTGCTCTTACCAAATTAAAGGAGTCCATCGGCAATGAATGATTTGTGCGTCGATATAGGATATAAAAGTATAAATCACTTCGGCGAGCAGCTTTGCGGAGATCACGTAGACGTAGTGGAACAGAGCGAAAACTCCACCGTCGTCGTGCTTGCCGACGGACTGGGGAGCGGAGTGAAAGCGAGTATTCTGTCCACGCTGACCTCCAAAATAATATCCACTATGATGGCGGAGGGCTTGTCTTTGGAGGACTGCGTGGAAACGATAGCCGCCACCCTGCCGATATGCTCTGTCAGAGGAGTGGCGTATTCTACGTTTACCATTATTCACATAGTGGACAATAAGGAAGCGGAGATTATTCAGTACGACAATCCGCAGGTCATACTCTTGCGCGATTGCAAAAATTACGAGTATCCTCGGGTGGAAATGAATATCGGCGGCAAAAAGATTTTTAAGTCGATGGTAAAACTTCGCGAAGGGGATTTGTTTATAGCGATGAGCGACGGCTGTCCTCACGCGGGATTGGGGATGAGATATAACTTCGGCTGGAAGAGGTCGGAGATTATCGAATTTATGGAAACAATCGCCCACGTCGGCTACACCGCCAAGACCTATTCGACGATACTTGTGGACGAGTGCGACAAGCTGTACGGCTACAAGCCGGGCGACGATACGACGGCTTGCGTCATCAAGGTGAGACAGAGAGTGCCTATGAATATCCTCTTCGGACCTCCCGCCAACCGCGACGACGCCAACAGAATGATGGCTCTGTTTTTCTCCAAGGAGGGCAAACACATAATCTGCGGAGGAACGACCTCTTCCATAGCTGCAAAATATCTCGGAAAGCCCGTTCGGGCGAGCTTACAGTATCTCGGCGGAGACGTGCCGCCGATAGCGGAGATAGAGGGAGTGGACCTCGTCACGGAAGGAGTGATCACCGTCAATAAGGTTCTGGAATATGCTAAGGACGTTCTTGCCGAAAACAAGCTTTACGAAAAATGGAGTATGGGTAGGGACGGCGCGTGCCTTATCTGTCGACTTTTGTTCGAGGAAGCCACGGACATAAACTTTTATGTCGGTCGCGCAATGAACCCCGCGCATCAGAATCCCGACCTGCCGATAAATTTCAATATAAAAATGAATCTTGTCGAGGAGCTTTCCAAGTGTCTGAGACAAATGGGGAAAAAGATAAAAGTAAGTTATTTTTAAGGAGTGGAATAGAAGAGCATGAGAAAATTCGATACGAAGGTTCAGTATCTTAAATATAAGGTACTCAGAGAAGTGGCTAAAGAAGCATGGGCGGATCGCTTGCAGGAAACGGCAATCGATATACCCAAGACAATCGTTCCCGGCAAAACTCCGACTATGCGCTGTTGCGTATATAAAGAAAGAGCCATTCTTGCCGAGAGGGTAAAGATAGCCATGGGCGGAAATAAGGACAATCCGAACGTAATCGAGGTAATAGATATAGCCTGCGACGAATGTCCCATGGGCGGTTACGAGGTGACCAATTCCTGCCGCGGGTGTCTCGCTCACCGTTGCGAGGACGTCTGCCGTTTCGGCGCGATTACGTTCGATCACAATCACGTGGCGCATATCGACAAGACGAAATGCAAGGAGTGCGGTTCCTGCGCCAAGGTATGCCCGTACAGCGCGATACACAATTATAAGCGCCCCTGCGAGACAGCCTGCAAGGTTAAAGCGATAACGATGGGAGAGGAGAAGCAAGCGTGTATCGACAACAACAAATGTATCGCGTGCGGAGCGTGCGTATATCAATGTCCTTTCGGCGCGATAACCGATAAGTCGTATATTCTGAACGTTATCGACCTTATTGAAAAGAGCGAAAACAACAAAAAGTTCAAGGTGTTCGCAATAGTCGCTCCCTCCATTTCCAGTCAGTTTACGTACGCCAGACTCGGACAGGTTATTACCGGGCTGAAAGAGTTGGGCTTCCATACCGTTATCGAAGCCGCGCTCGGAGCGGATATGGTGGCGCAGTCCGAGTCGAAGGAGCTCGCCGAGAAGGGATTCCTAACAAGCTCCTGTTGCCCCGCGTTCGTCGATTACGTCGGTAAAAATTTCCCCGAGCTTAAGCCCTTCGTTTCGCACAATCTGTCTCCTATGGCGACGATTGCCAAATACATAAAAGAGCACGAAGCTCCCTGCAAAACGGTATTTATCGGACCGTGCACGGCGAAGAAAGCGGAGGTTATGAAGGAAAGCGTAAAGCCCTACGTCGACGTGGCGATGACTTTCGAGGAATTGCAGGCTCTGTTCGACAGTAAAGAAATAGATATCACCTCTCTTTCGGACGGAGTGCTCGACAACGCCTCTTATTTCGGAAGAATATTCGCCCGTTGCGGAGGCCTGTCCGACGCCGTTGCGGAAGGACTTAAAGAGCAGGGCATCGATTTTACGGTAAAGCCCTACGCCTGCGACGGAATAGAAGCGTGCCGGACGGCGTTGCTACTCAAGAGCAAAAATCGTCTCGACGCCAATTTTATCGAGGGTATGGCGTGCGTCGGCGGCTGTATAGGGGGAGCCGGATGCCTTACGCACGGCGAGAAAAACAAAGCCGAGGTGGACAAATACGGCAAACAAGCGTACGAAAAGACGATATCGGACGCCGTATCGGTACTGAAACGGGACTGACGGACAGCTAAATAACGGATATATAAAGAAAAATATTAAAATATTGCGTAAAATACCGTCAAATCCTACCGCTTTTGTAAAAAAAGTGGTACAATAAAATAAATTTGCAAATAAATTAAAGTGAGGTAAAAAAATGTCAAAAATCGATTTAACAAAATACGGCATTACCGACGTGAAAGAAATTGTGCATAATCCTTCTTACGAAGAGCTTTTCGAGGAAGAAACCAAACCCGAATTGGAAGGCTACGAGAAGGGACAGGTGAGCGAGCTCGGCGCAGTAAACGTCATGACCGGCATCTATACCGGACGTTCGCCCAAGGATAAATTCATCGTTATGGACGAGAACTCGAAGGATACGGTATGGTGGACCAGCGACGGCTACAAAAACGACAATCATCCCGCGTCCGAAGCTACCTGGAAAGCGGTCAAGGAAATCGCCGTAAAGGAGCTTTGCGGTAAAAAGCTTTACGTTGTGGACGCTTTTTGCGGAGCCAACAAGGATACCCGTATGGCGGTTCGTTTTATAGTGGAAGTAGCGTGGCAGGCGCACTTTATCAAAAATATGTTCATTTGCCCGACGGAAGAAGAACTTGAAAACTTTGAGCCCGATTTCGTAGTTTACAACGCCTCTAAAGCAAAGGTCGAAAACTACAAGGAGCTCGGACTCAATTCC
>JBJFAO010000047.1:0-3483 GCA_051887955.1 Christensenellales bacterium | reverse complement strand
AGCACCCGTATAATAAAGATGAACGACGGACAGGTCGTCGGCGACAGCAACGAATATACGCTGGAGCAGTGTCTTGCCGACGAAGAAGAACAGAGAAAAGTCTGGGAAGCGGAAGACGCGGAAAAGACTCGTATGTCGGAAGAAAAGAAAGCGAGCCGTAAAAAAACCTCCGCCGTCCCGAAAAAACAGACGGTTGTGAAAAAAGTGGTAACCGGCGCGACTAACGGAGTAAAAAAATTCGCTCATTCTTTGCGCCGCAAAGGCAATACCCACATGTCGTTCGGAACGGCGGTACGACTCTCCGCCAGCAACCTGAACAGCAAAAAGGGACGTTCTCTCCTCACTTCCCTTGCCGGAAGCATCGGAATAATAGGAATAATGCTCGTACTGTGCCTCAGTAACGGCGCTCGCGTATATATAAACAGAATAGAGGAAAACGCCCTCTCGGTATATCCTATGACGGTTTCTCCCACCAACACTCCGGATCTTACGTCAATGGTCTCCCTCTTGCAGGAAAAGGATCCCGACAGGGAAAAATATCCCGACAACGGAATAGTCACCCCCAAAAAGGTTTTGGGCAACATGGTGGAAAGCATTTTTAATTCTCTCATATCCAAACCCAACGACCTTGCCGACCTCAAACAATATATCGGCGAGAATTTCAACGACGAAGACGGTTACGTGAAATACGACTACGGCGTTGATTTTTCGGTATTTTGCAACTACGTCGGAGACGAAAAAAACTATATGCAGGTAGACCCCTTCCTCGAAGGTATGACCGCGCTGTTCGACGGCAATCCCCAATTAAAAGAATTTCTTGACAATTCGGGTATGCTCGAAATGCTCGAAGGCAATAACGGCATAGCGAGCATGATGTCGGTGTGGGAACAGCTCCCCGACAACAATAAGCTTCTCACCTCGCAATACGAGCTTATCGGCGACAAATCCCGTTGGCCCTCCGCCTGGGACGAAGTGGTGCTTATCGTCGACAACCAGAATCAGGTGTACGACTTTTCTCTGTTCGCTCTCGGTCTTGCCGGCGAAGAGGAAGTAGGAAAAGCCATAAGCGGCAACGGCGATTTTCTGAACAAACAGTTTACCGTCGACGAGCTTCTGAATCTCGAATACAGAATAATGACAAACTCCGACTACTACCAAAAAGTACTCGACGAAAGCGGAAATTGGACGGGAGAATGGGACGACAGAGCTGCCAAAACCGCAGGCGGATACGATTTCCACCGCAAAATCGAGTTTGTGGAAAGCCATTCCGTACCGGTAAAAGTCGTAGGCGTAATTCGTCCGAAGCCCGGCGTAACGATAACGTGTATGAACGGTCTTGTCGGATACACCGGAGCTTTGCAGGAAAAATTGTCGGAAAGAGCAATGCAAAGCGACATCTATAAAGCCCAGATGGAAAACCCCTCTGAAGCCGTAGTAGACTACCATAAACAAGGGCTGAAAACGAAAGGCGACAAGCTCGACGACAACAACCGCGACGATATTGCGAAGTATCTCGGAGTAGCGGATTTCGATACGCCGGAAAAAATCTATTTCTACGCCAATTCCTTCGTAGGAAAGGACAATATCGACGCATTCTTAAAAACGTACAACGAAGAGAAAAAAGCCAACGTTGAATATAAGGATATGCTCGGTATGATAACCGGATACGTCGATACCCTTACCGAAACGATAACGTACGTCCTCGTAGGCTTTGCCGCGATATCGTTGATTGTTTCCAGCATAATGATTGCGATAATAATCTATACGTCCGTTCTCGAACGGCGCAAAGAAATAGGCGTACTGCGCAGTATAGGCGCACGCAAAAAGGACATCTCGACCGTGTTTATCTCAGAATCGAGCATATTGGGCGTGATAAGCGGATTGATAGGAATACTCATCTCCTACGTCCTGTCCGTTATCGCCAACGCGATTATTTTCGCCCTTCTGGAAATACCCAATCTCGCTTCGCTTGCCTGGTGGCATCCCGTTATGATGCTGTTAATCAGCGTAGCGTTGTCAATTTTGTCGGGCTTCGTTCCATCGAGAATAGCCTCTAATAAAAACCCCGTCGAATGTCTGCGCTCCGAATAAAACAAACCGAGCCTTAACGGAAATTCCAAAAAACGATAGAGGGCAGTTCCTACGGGGATTGCCCTTTTGATATAAATTATTTTTCCGATAATAAAAATCGGGGAGACGTTCGGAATGAACAAAACACTACAGAAAACCGGAGCGATAATAGTAACGATTTCGATATCCACGTTTGCTTTACGTATCGTTAAGCTCATTTGATTCGGAGATTGCTTTATGCGTATATCATTTCAGACAGGCTGTATAATGCCGGGAGCCTGTTTTTGTCACGTGAACGGGACCTGCGAATACTTGACTATTAAAAAGACTGCAAATGCCGCCCCTATCCGCACTCACTATTGCCGTAAAAACGGTCGACCTCTCCGACTCTTAAGAAAACCGTAATAACGTTTATTTAAGCGGAAATAACGCATTGCGGAGACTCTTTATCTCGTTCCGACTTTACGTAGTCGAACAACAATTTGTTTGTTTATTCCTAAATTTACACAAATAAAAATCCGACTTTCGTCGGATTTTTATTTGTTTTGTTAAATACGGTTTCTGTCCCGATTAGAGGGAGAACCCGCTGCAGCTTACGCTACCCTCGTTAGCGAAGGTGTAGGAGTTGTTCGATATACCGCAGCTCGTTATGGTCATCGTATCTCCGCTTATCGTAGCGGTCATCGTCTTACCTTGCGCGCCACTGTCTATACACTTACCGAAAGTAAAGGTCAATACGTTGCCTTCGAGTACCGCGGTAAAGTTGAAGTAATACGTCGTGCCGTATCCGGAGTAAACAACTCCGCTTATATCGGTACTGTCGTTGAAGACAATTCTCAAGCTGTTAGGATATTCCCAACCGTCATTATAGCTTCCGGTAAAGGTAAGTCCGGCAAACTTGCTCTTTCCTAAGAAAACTTTGTTTTCAACGTCGATACCGTACTGAGTAGAGCTGTCAGCAGTGTAAACGGTAACGTTGGCGCCGCTTACTACGTAAGTAGCTCCTTCACCCGCTCCGCCGAAGCCGTCGAGAGTAACGGTGGTAGAGCCGTCGGGCAAGGTGTAGGTGCCCGCATAGCCGTCCGCCGTCTTGGTATATGCGTCGCCGGCGAGAGTAACCTTACGCATAGCGTTGTCGTATACGTAAGTAACTACGTCTCCGTCCAGAGTGTACGCCACGGTGTCTTCTCCTATCGTAAGAGTACCGAAACCGTCGAGAACGAGCGTTCCGTATTCTCCGGTATAGCTTCCGGCTTTTCCGTCGTTTGCGACAAGCGTCTTCTTGTTGACAAGCTTGGTAATAATATTGCCCAACTTGTCTTTAACGATTATTTCTGCGCTTGCAGACTCACTGTAAAGCTCTTTAGCCGTCTTTCCTTCGTTCCAGGATACGTTTGCCACGACCATATCGTT
>JBJFAO010000046.1:0-3500 GCA_051887955.1 Christensenellales bacterium | reverse complement strand
ACGGGAGTTTTCAATTTTTTCGCGACGGCTTCCGCGACGTTTTCTTCGTCGAAGGGCAAGGATACGTTTATCTTTATCATACGCTTTCTCCCACGATTATGCCCGATAAAAACGCCCAATGCAGATTATATCCTCCGCAAGCTCCGTCCACGTCGAGCACCTCGCCGCAAGCGTAGAGACCGCGTCTAAATTTGCTTTCCAGGCAGTCGGTAAAGGTATCCGTCTCTATTCCCCCCCTCGTAGTCTGCGCGTTTTTCATATCTCCGTATCGAACTTTTTTTACCCTGAAATCCTTTATGACTTCGGCGACGGAAAGGTTCCTGTCGGAAGCCTGCTTAGTCACGCAGGAAAGCACCGCGCTCTGCAGCAACCCGTCCGCCGAAATTTTTTCCAACCGCGCCTTATCGTATTCCGGTGCAAAATCTATACTCACCTCGTTGTCCCCGTCCGACAAATAGCGAGATAAGGACATACTTACTATTCCGCTCATCCCGTTTTCCTTAAACAAAAGCTCTCCCTTTTCCGCATATATTTTTCTTCCGTCGGTAAAAAGAGAAAGCTTGGCTTTCACTCTGATGCCGGCAAGCGATTTAGTATATTTCGAGTCGCAATATATAGGACACAGCGCGGGATACAATTTCGTTTTCGTATGCCCGAATTTCTGCAAAAGGGAATAGGAGTCTATTCCGCCGGAAGCGACGCCTCCCGTGCAAACGACTACCTTTTTGGCCTTATAGCCGTTTACGTCAAAGATTCCGTCGCAATAATTTATATCGTCGACAACGACGTCGCATATTATCTCGTCGGAAAGATTTTTTCTAAGGAGATTTAGTACGGTCGTCCCCGTTTCGGAATATGGGTACAGCCTGCCGTCGACGCTCCTTACTTCAAGACCTATCTTCTCGAAAAAGTAGCGCACTTTTTCGCTTTTCGATAAAAATTTCGATATTTTGCCATTGTTGTAGTGCTCGGAAGAAATATCTTCGTTCGAAACGTTGCACCGTCCGTTCCCGGCGAGCAGGATTTTTCTTCCGGCTCTTTTATTCGCCTCCAGCACGACTACCGATTTTCCTCGGCTCTTCGCCACGTTGGCTACGGTAAGTCCGCTTGCTCCTCCGCCTATAATGATAACGTCGTACATAAACCGTCCTTTATATGAAATAATATAATTATACACTAAACCGGCTCGCCTTACAAGTAATGACGACTTATATGAATTTGCTTTTATATGAACGGAAACTGTTATAAAACACTTTTGAATACGAAGCGAATATGATAATATATAAATATGAACGAATTTCAATCCGTAAGACTTAAAGGAAACGCAAAAAACTATTTTGCAGAGCTGTTCCGCCTTTTTATCACCTTTTTCAAAATCGGACTGGTGTGCTTCGGCGGAGGCTACGCTATGATAAGTCTGATAGAGCACGACGTGGTGGAAAAACGAAAATGGCTCACGGAAAACGAGATGATGGATATTCTCGCCGTTGCGGAATCCACTCCCGGTCCCATCAGCGTAAATACCGCCACCTACGTAGGAACCAAGAGAGCTGGATTGGGAGGCGCGATCGCCTGCACCTTGGGGACGATTTTACCCTCTTTTATGATTATATTTGCAATCAGCTTTTTTCTCGAAAAATTTCAAAGTCTTACTTACGTCGGATACGCGTTCAAAGGAATACGCGCCGCCGTGTTGGTTCTGATACTTAACGCCGTAATAAAAATGTTCAAAAACGTGGAAAAATGCGTATTCTCTTTCCTCGTAATAGTATTCGTATTGTGCATATCCGTTTTTACGGATTTCGGCGTTATATATACTCTGCTTATATTCGCCGCGCTCGGAATTATTTATAACTTCGTAGTCAGAGTGATAAAATACACGAAGGGGGCGAACAAACGGTGATTTTTCTCGAACTCTTCTGGACTTTTTTCAAAATAGGCTTGTTTACTATAGGGGGAGGATACGCCATGATCCCCCTTATCTCCTCGGAAGTAGTGTCCAACGGTTGGCTGACGGAACAATCTCTTATCGACTTTATCGCCGTCAGCGAATCCACGCCGGGACCGTTTGCGATAAATATCGCTACCTTTATCGGCAGCGAGGTCGGTTCCGCATACGGCGTATTCGGTAGTTTTTTGGGGGCGATATGCACGACGGTAAGCGTCGTCCTACCCTCTCTGATAATAATTTTCACCATTGCAAAATTTTTCAGCAAGCTGACGGAAAAGCAACTCGTCAAGGACGCTTTCTCCGGTCTGCGCCCCGCCGTGGTGGGACTTATCGGTTACGCTTTTATTTCCCTCGCCGCTGACGTAATTTTCGGCGGAATATCCGTAAAAGACTTTTCGGCGATTAAAAATACGGATTTCGCCGCTTTGGGAATATTCGTATTCCTCTTTGTGCTTTCACAAATAAAATTCCCCGTAAAAAATAAGGAGTCAGGCGCGACTGCGGTGCGGAAAAAGAAAGTTCATCCCATTCTGCTCATCGGCATATCCGCCGTATTGGGAATACTCGTTTACGGCGTTATTCTTTAACAGCCTCTACCGAAAGCGTCGCTGAAACTTATGCCTTCTCGATGAAAATACGCGCTCAGTCTTCCGAAAACTCGGTTTAGTCCGACGACTCCGCTCATCTCTACGTATTCCAATCCGTTTTCTTCAGCTATGCTCTTGATTCTGTAGCAAAAAGTTTCGCTTTTGCCATAAGGTTGCATAATATATATTTTGCTATTTTTATAAAGAGATTTCAGCTTTTTAACCAACGCACGATAGTCCGCTATCGATTCCTCCGTCTCTTCGTCCTCATCCCCCAACGCAACAAGAATAATTCCAGGCGAAAGGTATTTCAGACTATCTTCAACCGTTTCCGTCGCTTCTTTTATCTTTAGCCCTTCTATGCTCCTGTTGTAAACCGCATAATCTGTTATATGCCCCTGCATGAACTCGTAAAACGGAAAATCAAACATATAACTTGAACCGAGTATGACCACTTCGTTCTTCAAGGCTACTTCGTTTAGTATCTTATATTTCTTGGCTTTTTCCTTAATATCTTCCCGCATAGTGTTCTCCTCTCTGCTTTTTATTTTCATTTATTTTATTAATCGAACCTATAACCAAATCTGCCGTAACTATAACGAGATTTATTATGTACAACCACAATACGTAAGTCGTATTTCCGGACGTGATTTTGCTCGTAATTCCGCAAATATAACCGAGAATAATTACTACGGTAAAAACGAGACTTTTCCCTTTAGTGCTTTTCGACCTCAGACTCTTGATTACCGAAATCGGCCATGAGATACCGAAACATATCAACATCATTACTTCAAATATTTCAGACATTTCTTCCTCCGTTCGATTACAGTATACTCTTGACAATTTATAATGTATAATATATATTATTTATAATAATGATATCTTTTAGGAATATATTATGGAACTTACTTCATTAAAATACTTTTAGGAGGTAGCAAAAACCGAACATCTTTTGAAAGCCG
>JBJFAO010000045.1:0-3503 GCA_051887955.1 Christensenellales bacterium | reverse complement strand
AGACGGAGAAGCTGCCGGGAATGGTCTTTAGCGCCTGGAGAACCCTTGCGTCGCAGCCTTTTCTCGGCGGGTCCAATATAACGAAAAGCTCGGACAAATCGGCGTTTTGGGTATCCGAAATACTGCCTATGAGCTTCGGAAGTTCTATTGCCGCGTCGCCGTTTATGTTCGTTATTTTGTCGGACAATCCGTTGAGACGAGCAAGGCGATTGCCGTCGGAGGTCGCTTCCTTAATTATTTCGACGTTATATACGCGGCAGTTGTTTTTTGCAAGAACCGCGCCCAGAGTGCCCACTCCGGCGTACGCGTCTATTACCGTAGCTCCCGTCGGGATTTCCGTCGCGATTCGGGTGTAAATTTTGTCTCTTATTTCGTCGTTGAGCTGTAAAAAAGAATAGGGATTGAGCTCCGATTTTATTCCCAGCACGTCTATTATAAAAGGAGTCGTCTTTATCGGTATAATCGTTTTCCCCATAATAACGTTTGTTTTTTCCGGTTTTTTAGATTGATACAGAGAAAACGAAGGGAACGCTTCGGAGAGTTTTTCTATTAAATAATCCACGTGCGAAAGCGGTCTGTCGTCAGTGACAACGACTACGGATATATTCTCTCCGACGCAACGCGCCACGAGATGCTTAAGATGTCCTTTCCCCGTTGTTTCGTCGTAAACGGAAAGTTTGAAGTCGTTGGCGTAGGAAAGAAAAATCTTTATCAGCTTTTCCGCCCATTCTCCGTGTAAAAAGCATTTTGTTATCGCTACTACTCTGTGGCTGTTTTCCCTGTAAAAACCGAGAGTGACGCGTTTTTCGGCGGCGATAAATCCGAAGGGCAGTTGAATTTTGTTGCGATATCCGAATTGCGACGAGCAAGGCTCGACGTCGTCGACGGGGATAATAAGCCCCGCGTTTTTGCGAAGCAGACGTATTACGTTGTTCTTTTTGATAATGAGCTGTCGATTATATTCGGCGTGCATAAGGTCGCAACCGCCGCATTTGCCGAAGCGGTTGCAGGGCGGAACCGTTCTGTCCTCCGAGGGGGACAAGACCTCTACAAGAGAGGCGTAAGCGACGCCGTTTTTTACCCGAGTGATTTTTGCTTTTACCTTTTCGCCTTTAAGGCAGAACGGAATAAACACGGTGTATTCGCCGTACCGCGCTATGCCTTCGCCTTCCATACCGTCGTCCGTTATTTCCGTAATTATTACGTCGTCCTGTTTTAGCTTCGTCATTTCAGCGTTATCGTGAGAGGATTGAGATTTTTCGAGTTGTTTTCCACAGCGACGGCGTTTTGCGTCAAAAATCCGAAATCGCCGTCGTCGGCTATATACAGAACCGTGTTGCCGTGGCGGTTGGTGCGATACGTGACTACGCCGTAATCGAACAAGGAGTTCATGGTTTCCGGATGCGGATGGTGATAGGCTTTGCCGTTGTCGCAGCTTATTACCGCGTATTCCGGTTTTATGAAATCGAGAAATTCTTTAGAGGTACAGCTCGACGAACCGTGGTGACCTACCTTCAGGACGTCCACGTCGAGAGAGGAACCGCCGACGGTATCCATAAACCATTTTTCGGTGGGAACTTCCGCGTCGCCGGTAAACATTACTTTTCTGCCGCCGTAGGTAAGCACGCACATTATGGACAGAATGTTCCGATTGTTGTTCTCCACGGCTTCCTCGTAAAAAGTATTGTAACCCGACGCGTAAACGTCCATGGAATATCCTTCGCCGGAGAGAGAATACGTTTCGCTGTCAGCGCCGATGGCATAAACCGTCGCGCCCGGCTCGGCTACCGCTTTTTCCATAAAGGTCGAATAGGTCTGGGTGGGTTTGGAACTGTAGGAAAAGTCGTTGTAATAAACGTAATCTACGTCGTATCTATCGAGGATTTCACTTGCCATATTGACGTGGTCCGCGTCGGGGTGCGTGACGAGGAGATAGTCCACGGTGTCTCCGTCGGAGAGATTGAGATTGTTTTTCAGATACTCGAAATAAGAGGTCTTTACCGCCGTCGGCGCGTTTGGACTCGAACCGCTTCCGGCGTCGATAATCATCTTTTTGCCGTCGGCAAACATTATAAATATCGCGTCTCCTTGCCCTACGTTCAGAAAATGCACTTCGAGACAATTGTTTCCGTCAAATTCCGACGGGAGGGAAACGTTGCCCGTTCCGCTAAGCACCGAGGTGTGCACGACGCCGTTGCCGGAATCCTCTTTTTCGGTTTTGCCGAGAATTATTCCGAGCTTATCTCCCATAAAAAGGGAAACCAAAAGCGCGATTACGAGAACCGCAATTATCGAAATATAGATTAAATCGCGCGAGGCGGATTTTTTGGAATTTTTCTTGTTTGCCATTGTCTCCTCCGATTTCAGTCGTTTTCATTATATAGCGAAGCGCGGTTTTATGCAACAAAATCCCGCGGTTTCGGCGGGGACGACGGGAAATATTTACTATTGACAAATATGCGCGGACGGTTTAATATGAATATATATTTATTTTGTAGCGCGCACGCGCATACGGAGGTCGGCAGGTGTTCGGAAGAAAAAAATACGTTGCGTTAATTATTGCGGTTCTGGTCGTGATAGCGACGGTCGTTGCCGGCTGTACCGCGGTAAAGAAAGTCACCGTCGATTTCGACTCGACGGGGGGCAGCGGCGTTTCTTCGATAAGAGTAAGGGTTGACGGCGAAATGCCCGAGCTTCCGACTCCCGTGCGCGAAGGATACGAGTTCGAGGGCTGGTATATAGACGAAGGGCTTACCGAGCCCGCGCCGAAGGAGCCGCCCGAGAAGGATTGCGTTTTTTACGCAAAATGGTCGAGGATACAGGTTGCCGTAGCGTTTAAGTCCGACGGCTTCGCCACGAAATACGTTTACGTGCCCTACGGCGACGATCTTACCGCCGACATGATGCCGTCCGTGCCCGAAAAGGAAGGCTATACCGGAAGGTGGGAGAAGTCGATAATAAAGAACGTGACCGAAAGACAGACGGTAAACGCCGTTTATTCTCTGAGCGAGTTTTCGGTTACTTATTACGTCGAGGGGAAAGAATACGCCTCGTTTTCCGGTATAAGCGGCGAAAGTATAGGTTATCCCGAGGATCCGTCGGAGGAGGACAAATACTTTTACGGTTGGTACTACGACCGGGAATTCACCTTGCCGTGCGAAAACAGAATAGGAATTATCGGCGTAACCGACGTCGAGCTGCACGCTCGCATGATAGACGTGTCGGATATGCCGAAATACTTTACTTATACCGTATCGGGATCGGAAGCGACGATTACCGGTCTTACCGCGCTGGGTAAAAATCAGACGATGCTCGTCATTCCCGAAAGCCTCGGCGGATACGCCGTCGCGTACGTGGCGGACGGAGAGAAAAACAAACCCGTTATAGCTTCGTCGAGAAAAATTTCCGTAGCGATACCTTCCACGGTAAAGGAAATAGGGGCGTACGCTTTCGCTTATTCGGATATAGAGTCCCTGCGGCTTTCCGAGGGTTTGCTTAAAATA
>JBJFAO010000044.1:0-3517 GCA_051887955.1 Christensenellales bacterium | reverse complement strand
GCTTTCACCGTCTTGCGATTATGGGGCTGAGCGAAGAAGGCATGCAGCCGTTTTCGTTGAACGGCAATTTTCTCGTCTGCAACGGCGAGATATACGGTTTCCGCCGACTCAAACGGGAGCTGGAAAAAGAGTACTCTTTCCGTTCCGGCTCGGATTGCGAAATTCTTCTTCCCCTTTACGAAAAATACGGACTTGACGCATTTTCCCGTCTCGACGCGGAATTTGCCCTCATCCTGTACGACGGGAGTAAAAAGCGTCTGATAGCGGCGCGGGATCCGATAGGAATTCGTCCCCTCTTTTACGGGTTTTACGACGACGGCATTATATTTGCCAGCGAAGCGAAAAATCTCGTCGGTTTGTGCAAAAAGATACTCCCTTTCCCGCCGGGACACTACTACGACGGGGAAAAATTCGTACGCTACGCTTGCCTTACCGAACCGTCGGCATATTGCTGCGACGACGTCGATACTATCTGCAAAAATATAAAGGACCTGCTTGTGGCAGGCATAGAAAAAAGACTCGATTCCGACGCGCCGATAGGTTTTTTGCTTTCGGGAGGTCTCGACAGCTCCCTCGTTTGCGCCGTGTCCCAAAAGCTGCTCGATAAGCCTATCCGCACTTTCGCAATAGGTATGGATACCGACGCCATCGACTTAAAATACGCGCGCCGTACCGCCGAGTATATCGGAAGCGAACATACCGAGGTCGTGATAACGAAAAACGACGTAATAAACGCTATAGAGCCCGTCGTGGCTCTTCTCGGAACGTTCGACATAACCACCGTAAGGGCCAGCATAGGTATGTATCTTTTGTGCAAATACATCCACGAAAACACCGATTTGCGCGTTATTATGACGGGAGAAATTTCCGACGAGCTTTTCGGCTATAAGTATACCGATTTCGCGCCGAACGCGGAAGAATTTCAAAAAGAAGCGGCAAAACGAGTGGAAGAGCTCTATATGTACGACGTCCTGCGCGCGGACAGATGTATATCCGTCAACTCTCTCGAAGCTCGCGTTCCTTTCGGAGATCTCGCCTTCGTAAAATACGTAATGGCTGTAGATCCGCAAAAAAAGCTCAACACATACGGCAAAGGAAAATACTTGTTGCGGCGTGCGTTTGAGGGCGACTACCTTCCGAACGATATTCTGTATCGCGAAAAAGCCGCTTTTTCCGACGCGGTGGGGCACTCTATGGTAGACCACGTAAAAGCCTACGCCGAAACATTCTATACCGACGAGGAGTTCAACGAAAAACGTAAAAATTACTGCCATGCCGCCCCGTTTACGAAAGAATCTCTCCTTTACAGAGAAATATTCGAAAAGTACTATCCGGGACAGGGTGAAATGATAAAAGATTTCTGGATGCCCAACAAGAGCTGGAAAGGCTGCGACGTATCCGATCCGTCGGCGCGCGTGCTTTCAAATTACGGCGCCAGCGGAAGCTGAGCTTCTAAAAAACCGCCTATAGATTGCGCGAGCTTGTCGCAAAATATAACTAACTCCGAACAATAACGAATATTAGCTCCAAAAAATCGTTATTTTATTGAAAAACCGCAAATAAAATTTTGCGGTTTTCCTTTATTTATTTTAATATTTTTTCCATTCCTATTTTCTGCACCTTCATTCCTAATCCGGTATAAAACCGCACCGCGCTTTCGTTATCCGCCCACACGTTCAGAGTTATGTTGTAAGCCCCCTCTTCTTTTGCGTACCCTTCCGCATAATTACACAGGGCGCGACCTATTCCCTTGCCTCTTTCGCCGTCGAGGACGCACAAATCGTCGATATAGAGGGATTTTACCTTGCCGTTTTGCTTTATCCTGCAAAACACGTGCCCAACGACTTTTTCTCCTTCCGTCGCAACGAACACGGGCGTGGTTTTTTCCCCCATCAATGCCCGCACCTCCTCGTCGCTATATTTCCTTTTCCCCGCCTCGAAGATGTCCGGCCTCGCGTCGCTGTGCACCTTATGCACCTGATAAAGCATTATCCCGATATCCTTAACGTCCCTTTCTTCCGCTCTTCTTATGGTAATCATTTTTCTTCTCCGATATTTTTCATGTAAATTATACCGTATCCTACCAAATTCTACAAATTTTGTTGATTTTTCTATTTTACGCCGCCAATCCGAACAAACCGAGATACCAATTCATCCCCACGATAACAAGCACGAGATATGCGATATATATTGCCAACATGACTATCCCCTGCCAGCGGTAAAATTTTTTGAATATTATTGTAGGAACCACGGCGATAAGCGTGGTCAATATCGCCACGGGAAAGTCAAGATAGATATTTTGCGCCGATACGGGAAGTTGTCCGCCGTAAACGAACGAGCATACGGAAAGAATGAGTGTGGTATCGATAATGTTTGCTCCGACGACGTTGCCTACGGACATGGATGCCTGCTTTTTGACGACGGCTGTTACGGCGGTAACGAGCTCGGGCAAAGACGTTCCTATAGCCACGATTGTTACGCCTATCAACGCTTCCGAAACTCCCCAGGAGGAGGCTATTTTGCTCCCGTTGTTTACGAGAAGCTGCGAGCCGAAAACTATTCCCGCCGCACCTACGACGACTTTTACTACGTTCACAATTATCGATTTTTTGTCGGTTTTTGGCTTTTCTTCCTCTTCTTCCTCCTCTATACCTTTATTTTTCTTCGCCGAAATGACGTTTTCGGCAATATACAGGACAAAAATTACGAGCAATACCGCCGCCCCCGCTATACCGAAAGAACCCTCAAGCGAAAACAGCAAAAGGGCTACCATCGCCGCCACAAGCAATCCCGCTTTCGTAACGAAATCCTTTCTTTTGACCGCTATAGGCATAAAAATAATACTTATCGCCATAATCAACGCCGTATTACAAATTACGGAGCCTATTCCGTTTCCGATAGCCATACCCACTTTGTCGAGAGAGGCGGCCACGCAATCGATTGCTCCCGAGACGAGAATCCGATGCCCTTGCGCCGCGGCGATCGTCGATACGATTATCTCGGGCAACGTAGTCGCAAGACTTACTATCGTCGCTCCGATGATGAATTTAGGAATTTTCGTCACTTCCGCAACCCATACCGCGCCGTCGACAAACCAGTCTCCGCCCTTAACTATAAGAACTACGCCGACCACGAACAATAAATACATCAAAAACGTTTCCATATATGCTCCGTTTACCGCGTTTGCACGCAAAATAACAACTATTTTTTTCAATAAAAAATACCGCTTTTAACGGCAATCCTTTTCAAAGGTATATCCTCAAACCCTCGTTTTCGTCTATTCCCTCTCAAATTATTTATATTCTACCACTTTTATCCCCGTCCGTCAACGACAGCTACGTAGAACAATAAAAAACATACCAACAAGCTGCCGCAAAAACCCTCTTTTTTTTCTCTTTCTTCGTTTTTCACGTGCAAAAAGCCATACGAAAAAAAGCAGATTCTTGCTTGTATCCGCTCTCGTGGCTCCCCCTGTCCGATTCGAACGGACGCCCGGGGTTTAGGCAATGCCAAACCC
>JBJFAO010000043.1:0-3518 GCA_051887955.1 Christensenellales bacterium | reverse complement strand
CGTTAAGACCGTTCATAAGAGCGACTTTCTGTATCGCCGATTTGGTAGTATTTTCAAATACTATTTCATTTCCGGTGGAGGTAACGTTATATTTACATTGGTCGGACAAGGGCAGAAACGTAGGAGAATATATCTCACCGTCCTCGTTTTTGATATAAAAAAATCCGCCCTGATTTTCCTCGTATACGTTAAAAAACTTGTTAATATAAATATCCGATTTTTTTGAATATCCACCGCCAAACGCCGTAAAAACCGAACTGTAATCTGCGTCGCACAAAACGAACGTTTGAAAGTATTCTTCTAAATTAGATATATTTTTATAATACTCTTGTGCGTGTTTTAATTGTTTTTGCGGTCTTTCACCCAAAAATTGTACAGTATTGCACTTTGGTACAATTTCATTTAGATTTTTAAGAGATGCAGCTATTTTTTCATCGGACGAGAAGAGTTTTTTAAGCTTGTTATCCCTAAGATAATTCGTAATCGCACACAAAATCATACCCTGATGATGGGACATGTGAGAACATACTATACGACGTTCTTTGCGCATATCTACCGCCTCGTAAAAGCCGTATTCCCCTACCGCTCCGCACAAAGCGAGCTTGTCGAAATTATTTATCGTTTCCTTGGGCAGATATTCCAGGCACAGCGCGGAAGCGTAAGGACTTACTACCGGAACGGTATATTCGTTTTTTAACGAAAGTCGTTTTATACCGAACGCGTAGTATTGATATTTTAAACTCTCGTCGAAATCGTAATAACCGCTTTCGCTTATCCCCCATATCCCGTTTATTTTGACGGAGGACTGCGCTCTGGATACGTTTTTTTCGGTATTTCTCAACGCGCTGTTTAAGGGCGACGCTATAAAAAGAGCCGGCATGAGGGTTTCGAAGGCCGTTCCGCTCCAACTCAACAACGTATTCCCTCCGTAACGACAATAATCGCGTTGCAGACAACGGAAATTTTTTATATTTTTTGCGTACGCGGTATATACCGTAGTCAATATCCTGCTTTCCGAATTCAGTATATCGTAATGACCTACGAATTTTTCTCCGTCGTATCCTATATAAAACATATTTTTGCCTTCGTCGTAGAGCGCCGATATATCCGTATTTATTATAAGGAGTTCGGTTTTCAATTCGTTTACGTCGTCGCCTCGTTCGGCGAAAAACTCCCGACAGACGATGAGACTTGCAAGAAAATTACCGCTGTCGACGCTACTTACGAACGCATTTACCGGTTTCCCGTTCAAATTATACCAATTATACAGATTTCCTTTCCATTTGGGCAGTTTTTCTGCGCTTTCGATTATTTGCGACATAGCTTCGAGACAATCGTCTATTTTAATAAATCCAAGCTCGTACGCGCATATCTGAGCCAATAAACTAAATCCTATATTCGTCGGAGACGTCGTTGAGGAAATTCCTTTATACGGCTTAATCTGCAAATTATCCGCAACGAGTGGACTGTAAGAAAGCATATACGAGAAATATTTATAAGTTTTCTCGGCATATTCAAGTAATTTTTTCCTGTCGCAATCGTCAATTTTTCTTAAACAGAGTTTGGTCTTTGAAAACAAATACAACTCGTAATAAAAAAAGAATGACGCGATTATATATAGAGCTAAAAAAAGCGCATTGGTGTAAAAAAACACCAAAACCAGTCCGATAGCACACAAAACTGCGGTAGGAACGGCAAATTCTTTAACGTACTCACCCGACTTTTTGTCGGCTTGCGAATCGTGATACGTTTTCCAATTCAGCAAATTTCTGCCGCTTATCATTCTGAAAATCGTTTGAACAAACAATATCGCGTTATCGATGGCGTAGTATCCCGACAAAAAGAGATCTTCGATAGCAGTCATAAACTTTTTCGCCGCGTTTTTCATCAGATACCGAAATCTCGTTCCCATCGAATATCCGCGCAAAATTTTAACTATGTCCAACACGTAAGGAGCGATAAATAATCCTAACGCAAAAACAAGCGTTTCAACGCCGGAAAACAATCCGTAAAGCAATGATGCAAAAATAAATAGCGGCTTCAGAACGCTTAACGCGTTTCTGAAAATAACGTATTTATACAAAGGAGCTATTTCTACTTTGCACCTTTTATTATCGTCGTTTCGCCATCTTCCCGCTACAAACGGCAACAACTGGATATCTCCTCTCATCCAACGTTTTTTTCGCTCTCTGTCCGACAAAAAACCGTTCGGCGCATCCTCGAGAACGGTCGTTCCGCCTCCCGTAGTCATTACCGCGCCCTCGATTACGTCGTGAGACAAAATTCTTCCCGACGGAAAAACGTCGTCGATTTTTCTATAGAAGGCATTAACTCTGTATATGCCTTTACCGCAATAAATATCGCGACCGAACGCTCTGTAAAACAAATCGGAATAAACCGGATATTCTTCTATTCCGCACTCGTCGAAAAAACGCAACGAATACCCGGTCTTTAACGAGTATAAATCGTATCGACTGTGTAAAGCCATAATATCGTACTTTTTATTATACGGATGCGCAATAATATTCACCATTTCCGTCACGTCTCCGGTCAAGAGCGAATTGTCGGAATCGATGGTTACGATATACTTCGGTTGAAAAATGTTTTCGTTGCTTATAAAATCGAATTCGTTGCCGTTGCCGGTAACGAAATATTTGTTCAGCGCGTTAAGCGCGCCTCTTTTCCTTTCTTTGCCACAGTAAACGCCGTTTATAAAAGTCTTTTTGCGTAAAAAAACGCAAATATCTTCTTCTTTGCCCTGTGTTTTTACATATTCAATTATTTCTTCGTCAAGCTTGGAAACGGGACGTTCCCCCCCCTTGGTATCCACAAGTAGACAAAACGATACGTTTTCGCCTCCGTTCGACGCCCGCAGCTTTCTGACGTGCCCGTAGCTTTCGGCAAATTGAGAGACCGAAGAGATAAATTCGCTCACGACTACGGCGGTACGATGATTATGCGGTACGGTTTTGAAGTTCATTTCGGGCGGATTTTTATTATCTACAAGGAAATATAACGCATAATTTATGATATTTTCCGCGATAAATACAAACGGCAAGAAGGAAAGAATACCTACCGCTAAGTCAAAAAAAACCGCAACGGCAGTCGCGCTTGCCGCCGCCGCTAAAAATATCGACAAAGCGTAAATTTTCTGCCCAAAATTCGTGTTCTTTTCCTTCAAGGTTATTTCGGCACCCGTTCTTACGGCTTTTTTAAGTTCTTTTTTATAATCGAAGAGTACGTCGGATATATCCAATCCGTTGTTTTTTGCAAGCTGCGAGGCTTTTTCCGCCACGTAATCTTCATCGGCTCCCGTAGAAGAACCAACCTCTGAAACGACCGTAAAATAATCTCTTAGCGTATTTACCGACAAATCGAGGTCGAAATCTTTATCGAGAACTTTATACGCGCCGAGATAGCACACGTTCATATCCGACGGAACGTATGAATCGACCTCTCGAAAACCAGTAAAAATCGTCTTTGCCACGTCGGAGTCGTACAGAACCGAACAATTATAA
>JBJFAO010000042.1:0-3520 GCA_051887955.1 Christensenellales bacterium | reverse complement strand
AAAGGCTATTACTACGTTTAACGCTATAAGTATCGCAGTAAGAGCATAAAGCAGAATCTCCATAGGAACGTTTTCTACCGTATTGTCTTTATAGAGCAATACCATATGCGCTACGATTATTGCGAGGAGAGCCGCGCCGAGAATTCCGAAAGCGATTTTCCCGAAAAGGGGAAGGCTTTCCTTTTTGAAAATGGAAAGTACCAATCCCGTGACGGCAAATACTATTACGAGCCCCATAAGGCAAACGACCGGAATAAACGTCGTCAAATCGATATAGTCTTTTGCAAAGTAGGAGTCGAGCTTTAAGAAGAGTAAAATGGAAGTAATGCCTATTACGTACCCTAAAGCGATGCCGAACGTGGTTTTTTTGAAATTTTCCAACGCTTCGGGACGGTATTTTTTCGTTATCAGATAGACTACGAAGAAAACAATCGCCATAGCTATCGTTACGAAAAAAGCTACCATAGTGGCTTTGTCGAAAGTCGACAGTGTGTCAAAAGGTTCTGAAAACATAAAAATCTCCTTTCCGGGAGCCTACGCCAAAATAAAAATCCTCAAGTAAACGAGATTAACTTGAGGACGCATATATAATGCGACAGCATTCTTTCGTGAGTATCAACTCAATCAAGTTCTAAGGGTGTAATCTCAGACAGCGTATACTGTCACCCCCGGCAATATGTTAAATTGTCTTAATTATAGCAAATTGTCGCGCGGTGTCAAATGTATTGATAAAAAATTTTTAATTTGTTAAAATCATAGCTATGAAAGAATTGATTTTGGAAAACTTGTCCGTTAAGTACAATTACGGAGCGTTGGCTGTGGCTAAATTGAGCTTGCATGCAAAAAAAGGATCTATATATACCGTATTCGGCGGAGCCGAGAGCGGAAAAACGTCCCTTCTCAAATGTCTGGCGGGAATTATTCCGTCGATAGAAGGAAAAATCTTTGCCGACGGAAAGGATATTACGAAAAGCTCCGTTCGCGACAGAAACGTTTGTCTCGTTTACGAGGACGGATGTTTTTTCGAAAATAAGAGCGCGCGATACAATATCGAATATCCTATGAAAATAAGGAAAGTTAGTCAAGCCGATATGGAAGCAAAGGTTTTCGAGGCTGTTAAGGATATAGGTTTCGATGAAAAAAAATTGTCGGTAAAAGTTAAAAAACTGAACGCTACGGATAGGTTTTTACTGTCTCTTGCAAGGGCGTACGGCAGGCAAGCCGACCTGTATCTTTTCGACGATCCGTTAAAAGGGATCGGAGAGGACAGGAAAATATTTTTTCCCATGCTTTACGAATTTATGAACAAAAAAGCTATGGACGGGGTGACCGTATATGCCACTACGGACGCGGAGGAGTGCCGTATAATAAATACGGAATGTATAGTTCTTAATTACGGAATATGTCTGCAAAGCGGAACGGTTTGCGAAATAGTAAATAATCCGCGTTCCGTCGGCGTTCTTAGATCGTTTTGTCCGAAAGAAGAGCTGTACGAGGGCACAATAGTCGCGGAAGAAGAAAAAATTCATTTGGTTTCCTGCGGGAAAAGAGAGTTAAATAGGGCAAAACTCATATCCGATATTTTTATAGGTAAGGAGTGTATTGTCCATAATCGAGGCGACAAAGTAGCTTTATACGATAGGAGAAGCGAAAAATTAATATATTTCGATTGACAGTTTTATAAAAATATTTATATAATGAATGCGTAACCTGAAATCGATGAATTGTCGGAGACGAAGCTTACTGAATTAAATAACGGTAATTTCTTTGTTTGCTCTGCGTCGTCGCGGAGTTTTTTGTTTTAACTCGACGTTTACGGGCAATATATCGATTGTAAAAATTAGGAGGCGACATGAAAAGGATAGGCGTAATAGGAATAATCGTCGGCGGCGATAGAGAGTCGGTATTGGCTATGCAGTCTTATATGAGCGAGTATTCCGACATAATCGTGGGGAGAATGGGAGTGCCCATGCCGGAAAACAATATTTCGGCTATAAGCCTTATCGTCAAGGGGGAAAACGAGAGAGTCAACGCTTTGACGGGAAAGCTCGGCAGACTTAAAGACATTACCGTTAAATCGGCTTTGACCAACGTTGAAATAGAGGAGGAATAAAAATGAAAAAAACAATATGCGCAATTTTTGTTATACTTGCCGTAGCGTCGGTTTGTATGTTCGGATTCGGTTGTACCGAAAAATCGCAGGAACAGACGATTAACGTCGCTGTCCCCGACGGAGCTCCGGCTCTCGCCATAGCGAAAATGCTTGCCGGACATAGCTTCGACGGCTATAAAGTCAATTATGAAATAGTTGCCGGCACCGATATCGCGACAAAACTGACGTCAAATCAGGTCGACATAGCAATTATACCTACTAACCTTGCCGCTAAATTATACAATAACGGAATAAAGATAAAAACCGTAGCTTCGAACGTATACGGTTTGTTGTATCTTGTCGGAACGGAAGAAATAACTTCCATATCGGCTTTGAAAGGAGAAAAAATACGTTGCACGGGATTTGGAGGAACGCCCGATTTCGTCCTGCAATTCGTACTCAATCAATACGGTTTATCCGCTTCCGACGTTACTATAGAATATATAAGTCAGGGAAGCGACGCCATAGCTGCGTTGAAGGGGGGAACGGCAAAATTTGCCGTGCTCGGAGAGCCTGCCGCGACAATGTCGGTAAACAGAGCGGGAGCGAAGGTTTTGGCGGATTTTCAGTCCGAATGGGAAAAGAGTACCGGAAGCTACGGCTATCCTCAAGCCTGCACTGTAGTTACCGATACCGTTATATCGGAAAAATCGGCGTTTTTGAAGTTGTTTTTGAAAGAAATGAATAACAACGTTACCTGGGTGCAGGAAAACGTGGATAGCGTAAACTCTGCGATTGCCGCTTATAACGGAAAAACCCAATTTGCAACGGCAGCGGTCGTTTCCCGTTGCAACGTCAAGTACGTAGGCGCGTTGGAATCAAAAAGCGAAGTAGTGGAATATCTCGAAATAATGTCTACGTTCAGTTCTCAATTTATTGGCGGTAAATTACCCGACGACGGTTTTTATGCCGGAGTATCTTTAGATTGACGATGAAAAAATACCTGACTAAATACGGCGGAATCGTCTATCCGATCGTTGCGCTCGGCGCAATGATTGCGTTGTGGGCGATTTTTGCCGAAATAGTCGGAATAGAATTGATAATACCGAGCGTAAAATCCACTTTTTTACGCTTTTTTGCTCTATTTTCCGAAAAATCTTTTTATAGGGCGGTAGGGGGAACGGCATTTCGTTCATTGATAAGTTTTGTTGCGGGCGCGGCGTTCGCCTTGATATTTGCGTTGCTTTCGTTATTTAAGCCCGTAAGACTTTTTCTTTCTCCGATAATAAAAGTCATGCGCTCGATTCCTACCATGAGCTTGATTTTGCTTACGGTTATATGGCTCAGACCTTCAACAAGTCCGATACTTATTGCCTTTCTTATAAATTTTCCGATAATGTATTCCGGATTTTACAGCGCGATTACGGG
>JBJFAO010000041.1:0-3526 GCA_051887955.1 Christensenellales bacterium | reverse complement strand
GATGTACGAGCATCCCGAAGTGGACTTTATGGATATGGCGATGCGCTTTATGGATATAAGAAAGCGCGTTTATACCTTCCCGAAGATGGGCGAAAAAGCGTATTTTATAGCTATACCTACCTCTGCCGGAACGGGTAGCGAGGTCACTCCGTTCGCCGTTATTACCGACGAAAAGACGGGGGTTAAGTATCCTCTCGCAGACTATGAGTTATTGCCGAAGATGGCTATTATAGATACCGATTTCCACATGAGCGCGCCGAAAGGACTTACCGCGGCGAGCGGAATAGACGCGGTGACGCACGCGCTCGAAGCGTATGCGTCGATGCTGGCGACGGACTATACCGACGGTCTCGCGCTCAAAGCGTTAAAGACGATATTTACCTATCTTCCCAGAGCCTACGACAACGGCAACGACGTCGAAGCCAGAGAAAAGATGGCCAACGCGGCTACGATGGCGGGTATGGCGTTCGCCAACGCGTTTTTGGGCGTATGCCATTCTATGGCGCATAAGCTCGGCGCGTTCCATCATCTCCCCCACGGCGTAGCCAACGCCCTTATGATAGACGAGGTGCTGCGTTTCAACTCCGCCGAGGTCCCCGCGAAGATGGGAACCTTCCCGCAGTACGGCTATCCTCATACTCTCGCCCGTTACGCCGAAGTCGCCGATTATCTCGGATTAAAGGGAAATACCGACGAAGAAAAGCTGGAAAATCTCATAAAGGAAATCGACAGGCTGAAGCAGAAAGTAGGCATTAAGGCCACGATAAAAGAATACGTGACGGACGAAGCGGATTTTCTCAATCGTCTCGACGAAATGACGGAGCAGGCTTTCGACGATCAGTGCACCGGAGCAAATCCGAGGTATCCTATGATGAGTGAAATAAAACAGATGTATCTCAACGCCTATTACGGCAGAGAATTTACCGAGACGGAAATTCCCGTACACGTAGTGGAAAAGACGCGCGACGCGCACGACTTTAAGGAAATTTATCGTAAAGACAAGTCGGAAAGAAAATAAGACAGGAGGCAGACATGAAATTGGACAGAGTAATTGCCGTCAGGAATAACAAAACGGTCTATCGCGACGGAGATAACTGCGTCAAGGTTTTTGACAGCGAGTTTTCGAAAGCGGACATACTGAACGAGGCTCTCAACCAGGCGAGAGTGGAAGAAACGGGACTCAACGTGCCGAAAATCAAAGAAGTGACGATGATAGACGGAAATTGGGCGATCGTTTCGGAGTTTATCAAAGGCAAAACCCTTGCAAGACTTATGGAGGAAAACCCTGAAAAGAAGCACGAATATCTGGAGCTTTTCGTAGACCTTCAGATAGAGGTACAGTCTAAAAAATGCCCGCTTCTTAACAAATTGAAGGACAAAATGAACAGAAAAATTCAGCAGGCGGATCTCGACGCGACGACGAGATACGATCTGCACACCCGTCTTGAAGGTATGCCGAAGCATACGAAGCTGTGCCACGGAGATTTTAACCCCTCCAACGTCATAATAGCGGAGGACGGCACGCCTTACGTAATCGACTGGTCGCACGCCACGCAGGGCAATGCGTCGGCGGACGTAGCGAGGACGTATCTGCTTTTCTGGCTTGCCGGCGAAATAGAAGACGCCAACGAGTATCTCAATCTTTTCTGCAAAAAGACGGATACCGCGAAACAATACGTACAGAAATGGATGCCGATAGTGGCCGCTTCGCAGTCGGTCAAAGGCAACGAGAAGGAAAGGGAATTTCTTCTTTCCTGGGTAGACGTGGTCGATTACGAATAAATAAGGAGGTAACTCAAGATGAAATTAACCGTATGTATAGGAAGCTCCTGCCATTTGAAAGGCTCCAGACAGGTGGTGGAACAATTGCAATATCTGATATCGCAAAACGAACTCAAAGAAAAAATCGAGCTCGGAGGCACGTTCTGTATGGGCAAATGCCAGCAGGGCGTATGCGTTACCGTCGACGACGAATTTTTCTCCGTTTCTCCCGACGGTGTAAAAGAATTCTTTGAAAACGTGGTTTTGAAAAGGGTGAAATAAATGGTAATCATACAGGTTTGCGTGGGGAGCTCTTGCCATCTGAAAGGCGCTCCGGAAATAGTGGCTTTGTTGCAAAAATACATAAGCTCGGAAAATCTCGAAAACGAAATTGTGCTTACCGGCAGTTTTTGCGCGGGCAGGTGCAACAGAGTAGGAGTCACGATAACGGTGGACGACGACGTGTATACGGGAATAACGGTGGAGAATTTTGCGGAATTCTGGAACGATAAGGTTATGCCCGCGGTGAAGAAAAACAGAAACGACTGAAGAGGAAAAGGTTATGAACAAAATTACTGTAATAGGAAGCGGAAGGGTAGGTTCTACCATAGCGTATTCTCTCACGTGCAGAGGGCTGGCTTCGGAAATCGTAATAATAGACGTGAACGCAGAAAGGGCTCTCGGAGAGGCTCTCGATATAAGGCAGGGCTTGCCGTACGACGAAGCCTGTCTTGTGTACGCAGGGAATTACGAGGACGCGGCAGGCTCCGACGTGGTGATAATAACGTCGGGTATAGCGAGGCAGCCCGGGCAGACTCGTCTCGACCTTATAAAGACTAATATAGAAATACAAAAGTCGATAATACCGCAGATAACGGCTCACGCTCCCGACGCGGTTTATATTATGGTATCCAATCCCGTCGACGCGTTAACCTACAGCTTTTGCAAGCTGTCGGGAATACCCGAAAACAGAGTAATAGGGACGGGAACCGTTATCGACACGGCAAGGCTGCGTTCGAGATTGGCGGAGTATTGCGGAATAGACGCAGGAAGCGTCAACGCATACGTATTCGGCGAACACGGAGATTCTTCTTTCGTGCCGTGGTCGATAGCGACGATAGCCGGGATACCTGCGACGCAATATAAAAACGTGCTTTACGACAAAACAATCGACGCCGAAATTGACGTTGCGGCAATAGAAAAGTACGTAAAAAGCTCCGGCGCGAGAATTATTTCGAGAAAAGGCGCGACCTTCTATGCCATTGCGTCCAACGTATGTCATATATGCAAAGCCGTGTTGCGCGGAACCAACTCGGCGATGACCGTATCCACTATGATGAACGGCGAATACGGCGTAGAGGACGTAAGTCTCAGTACTCTCGTTCTGGTGGGCAAGGGCGGAATAACCGGTAAAATCAAAGCTCCCCTTACCGAAAACGAGATAGCGTTGTTGCATAAGAGCGCGGGCGTGCTCAAAGAGACGATCGCACAGCTCGGACTGTAATGCTAAAGAGGTGAATATGGACTTTCTTACGTTAAAAAAATCCAACTGTAAAAACTGTTATAAATGTATCCGTCATTGTCCGGTAAAGTCGATACGGTTTTCCGGTAATCAGGCGCACATTATCGGCAACGAGTGCATACTTTGCGGACAATGCTTCGTCGTGTGTCCGCAAAACGCCAAGGAAATTACGAGCGAAACGGAAAAAGCGAAGGTACTCATTCAATCGGGTGCGCCCGTAGTAGCGAGTCTTGCGCCTTCCTT
>JBJFAO010000040.1:0-3541 GCA_051887955.1 Christensenellales bacterium | reverse complement strand
AAATACGTGGACATAAAGGAAACGCTGTTTTAGACAGAATTATGGTTGGGATAGTTATTTTGAATTTTAATACCGCCGACGACGTAATAAGCTGCGTAAGAAGCATAAAAGAAAAAACCGCTACGGAATATAAAATTTATATTGTGGATAACGGCTCTACCGACGGATCGTACGAAAAGCTATTCGGTATTTTTTCCGAAGACGTCGATATAGATTTAACTCGTTCCGACGTAAACGGAGGCTTTTCCGCCGGAAACAACATAGGAATAAAACGCGCGGTAAAGGACGGTTGCGAATATATCTGTATAATAAACGCGGATATTTTGTTAATAAACGACGCGATAACGGTACTGGAAAACAAATTGAAAGAGAACGCCGATTTAGGAGTAGCCACCCCTTCGATAGCTTCTCCCGATTCCGACGAAGAAAGTCAGTTTGCGCGGTATAAGTTGACGTTTGAAAATTTTTTAGCCGAAAAGACTTTTTTAAGGAATTGTAAGAGCTTTTGTAAAAAATATCCGAGATATGCAAAATCCGAGGAAAAATTCGACGAAGATTACGTATTTTTCGGTATGACTTACGGCTGTATGTATATTGTGCGAGCCGATTTTTTAGTAAAAGCCGATTATTTGGACGAAGCGGTATTTTTGTTCAACGAAGAGGATATTCTTGCATATAAATTGGAGCGTTACGGATTGAAGACTCTGATAAGTCCCGACGCGAAAGTGTTGCACAACCATCACAGCTCCATAAAAAAGACGTCGTTTGCCAACAGGATTTATAATTTCAGGGTAAGCGAGCTTATCGTATTGCGCAGATACGACGGAGTTTCGATGATAAAACTTATGCCGATTATATGGGTATTCAAGTTGTCATGGGCGTTGAAATCGTTGAAATACGACGATTATAAGCGACTCAAAAAGAAATTTTTTACCGCGATGAACGGCATAAAGAAAATCAAAAAAAGAGAGGGACTCGAAGAATTGGCGGAATGAATTTCCGTCTTTTTTCGCGTTAAATATTTATAAAACGGCGCGTGGTTTATTATGCTTGTAAAGGCTACGCGTTTATGCTATAATACTACTATGAATTCTATTTATAGAATTCGAAAAAAATATAATTCGGAATACGCGTTCGTAAAAAGCCGCAATAACGGTCGATTGCAGGCGCGGATCGGGATAAAGCTCGGGATTTGGAGAAAGAAATGAAAGTACTTGTCGTCGGCGCAAACGGTTATATAGGCAGTCACGTGGTAAGGTTTCTGAAGAATATGGGACAGGAAGTATCCTGCGTCGATTTCGACGACAGTTATTTGCCAGAAGACGTACCGTTATACAAAGAAAACATATTCGTTGACGACGAAGATATTTACAAGAAGCTCGGAAGCCCCGACGCGCTTATTCATCTTGCGTGGAGAAACGGTTTCGTTCACAATTCCGACTCGCACATGGCGGATTTGTCAGGGCATTTCGTGTTTTTGAAAAATATGCTTAAAGGCGGACTGAAATATCTCAGCGTTATGGGCAGTATGCACGAAATAGGTTATTACGAGGGGCGTATCGACGAAAATACTCCAGCCAATCCGACGTCGCAGTATGCCATAGCGAAAAACGCTCTAAGGCTTGCGATAACCGATCTTATCTCGCGCGAATATCCTCAAGTCGCGTTTCATTGGTTGAGAGGTTTTTATATTTACGGAGACGACGTAAGGACGAATTCGGTATTCGGCAAGATTTTGCGTGCGGCGCAGGAGGGGAAAAAGACGTTTGCGTTGAATTCCGGCAAAAACAAATATGATTTTATCCATATAGACGAGCTGGCGAAGCAGATATCGTTGGCGAGCGTTCAGAAAGAAATAAACGGAATTATAAATTGTTGTTCGGGCAAGCCCGTCGCTCTCGGAGAAATGATAGAAACGTTTGTGGCGACTAACGAGCTCGACATAAGTCTCGAATACGGGAAATATCCCGACAGACCGTACGATTCTCCCGTTATTTACGGAGACAATAAGAAAATAACGGCAATAATAGATAATTTCGAAAATAAATAAGCTGCGTGGGATATCGATGAATGAAAATACGATAAATAAAACCGCGCGAGTGAAAAAAAACAGATTTTTTCTATTCGCCGTAATATTTATAATCTGGCTTTTATTCGCTTTGAATAACGGCAATATCGATTACGCCAATTATAAGAACGAATACGACGCCATAGGAATGGGAAACGGCAGCGGGTATTTTGAAATCGGCTTTGAATTCATTATGCGAATCGGCGGTTTTCTGCATATGTCGTACGCGGTGTTTCTTGCCGTGTTGGCGACGATATGCGTAATTTTTCTGTATAAAATAATCGGATTTTTCGCGCGAAACAACACTTTTGTCTGGATACTTTATCTGATATATCCGTTCGTGTTCGACGTAGTGCAATACAGGAATCTTCTCGCAGCGTTAATTTGTCTGTATGCCTTGCGTTTTATTGTCGGAAAGGATAAGTTGGGCGTATTGAAATACGTAGCGCATGTGTTGTTGGCGATGACGTTTCACATGTCCGCCATCGTATATCTTTTGTTTTTGCTGATAAAAATAAAAAATTGGAAGCGTCTCACCGTATTATGCTTGATTATTAACGTATTGATGATAACGGCGCTGTTTACTAAAGAGCATTTAGAGAGCCTTCTTACAAAGCTCCGTCTTGACAGATACGTCAGATACGACATATCGGGATCCGTTTCTACGTTCGTGCAATATCTTCTGGTATACTTATTCTTTCTTGCGTTGAGCTTGATAAAGTATCGCCGCAGGTATAACTGCGTTGCTTTTAAGCTCGTGTTGATAATTTCTGTATACGTTCCGACAATCCTGTTGAACGGTACCGCGGCAAGACTTTTCAGAAACGCTTTTTTGTTGATATACTGTATTTTGGCGGCGGAATCCGGATACGTCGACAAAACAACGCAGAGATTTATAAATTTCGCTATGTTTTTCGCAATGCTGTTCGTAGCGTGGATGCAGCTCGGAAGCGGATTGTATTATGACGGAGTGCTTGTTCCGGTCATTACGGAAAATTGGCTTTGGTAGGACGGGAACGGGATGAAGACGTTGGGTAAAAAGAATCTGATAAAAAATTTCGCCTTTTCTTTTCTGGCTCAGGCAATTTCGCTTCTGGTGAGCTTTGTCGTAAATCTCGTCGTACCTAAATTTATAAGCGAATATCAATATGCGTATTGGCAGATGTACGTTCTGTACGTAGGATACGTGGGAGTGTTGCATTTCGGGCTTCTCGACGGTATGCTTTTACGATATTCGCAATACGATTACGAAGAACTGGATAAAAAACTCGTACGTTCGCAATTCGCGTTTTTAATGACGGTAACTACGGTAATAGCGGCGGTCGGGATAATTACGGCTATGCTCGCGCTCGGCGAAAGCTACAGACTAATCCTCATTTTCGTAGCCGTGGGCGTTTTGTCGAAAAATATAGTCACTTATACCTCGTATCTTTTCCAGATTACCAACAGAATAAAGAAATACGCAATCGTAGC
>JBJFAO010000039.1:0-18000 GCA_051887955.1 Christensenellales bacterium | reverse complement strand
GAAAACAGAAATTCTTTGAGCGAAGAGCAGTTTTTGAAAGCCCGACTTCCTATCCTTTCCACGAAACAACCGTCGGAATAAACGACTTCGCGCAGCGACAAACAGTTCTCGAAAGCTCCGTTTCCTACCTCCGTCAAAGTCGCGGGTAAAGTTATTTTCGTAATATCGGAATTTGCGAAAGCTCCTTCGGCTATTCCGATAACGGTTTCATTTCCAATTCGATACGGTACGACGATTTCGGTCTTTGCTCCTTCGTACCCGGTTATATACCCGTTGTCAAAGGAAAATTCGGCGTCACCGGAAGCGCTGAGCCAACGACCGTAAATTTTGGTATTCTCGGTAAATTCGTACGGAAACGATATCCTGCGACGGTAGTTCTCGTCCTCATACCATCCGACGAAATCATACCCGTCTTTCTCGGGAAATTCGAACCCGGCGATTTCTTTCCCCAATTCGCATATAGCTTCGGTTTCCCGTCCGTCGTTTACGAGCACGACGGAAACGTAATAATCGACAAAAACGGTCATATCGCCTTTTACCGAAGAAAAGTCGGCGGCAGTTTTTTGACCGTCCTTCATCACAATCCACCGTCCCGATACTTTTCCGACTCCGTAGTCGGGCACTTCGGGCACGTTCGCAAGGCGTTCCCCTACCGGAACGCTTCTGCTGTAAAGGAGAGTTTCTCCGTCAAAAAATTCTATTCGGGCGTCGGTCGGCTCGTACTCGGCGTAAACCGCTATATTGCGGTCTATTCCGGAAAAATCGGTAATACTCCATTTCCCCGTATATCCAGTTTTTACCGGAACGTCGGGGATTTCGTTCAATTGCGCGTTATATTTCACGGCGATTTCTTTTACCGTTGTTCCGTCCGCAATAAACTTGACGGTATAATAGGCGTCGGTATAAATTGCGTTCACCCTCATATCGGAGGTAATTTCGTCAAAATCGTTACGACTCCATCTGCCGGTCTTGCCCTCTTTGACGGGAACGGCAGGCACGTCCTCTATATAACCTCCGTTCTTGACCGTATACGTATCGTACAATTCGCCGTCCACGTAAAACTCTACCGTATGCGAAGAACCGCTACAAGCCGTAGTCAACGCAGTCAGGAGTATTGCGACAAGCAATAATATCGATACTTTTCTTAACCTCATAAAATAGGACTCCGTAATTTACATATAATAATATATTATACTCTAACGCACGCGCGTTTGCAAGAGTATATTTCCACATGCGCGGACAAACCGCTCCGCAGTAAAAACGCGCAGTAAACAACCGTCGGGCATGCGCGTTTGTTTTTATCAAAAAACCGACGAAAGGAAAAACGCCGATTCTCATCGGCGCCTTTCCTAAAAAAGAGGGAACAAAATGAATATGTATCAGCCTTGCGGTGCTGATAAACCTTTTCACAAACGGAACGCGTCCGTTTACAACCATATTATAGCTACGGTATACTAAAAATAATCTTAAATATTTTGCAGAAATATAAATTTTTTTGTCGAAATCTTTTTGCCAAGCCCGAAAGCATATACGAGAGGCATTTTTCATACCTTTTTATTATATGAATTTCGTATTTACGGCTTTGCTGATAATAAGCTCTGTTGCGGTGTTGTTTTACAGCCCCGACCTTTTGCTCAATTCTTTACTCGCAGGAGGAAAAGAAGGTCTGGATTTTTCTCTGAAGCTGTTCGCCGTATACGCGGTATGGATGTCGATACTCCGGATATGGAAGAGCATGTCTTTCGATTCTTTTCTCGGCAAAAAACTGAAGCCTTTGCTGAAAAAAATATTCCCCGGCGAAAACGACGACTGCTATAACGACCTTTCGGTAAACCTCTCGGCGAATATGCTCGGCATGGGCAGCGCGGGCACGCCCGCGGGTATTGCGGCTACGGAAAAAATGTCCATCAAAAAAAATCGCACGATGCTAATCGTAATCAACTCCTCCTCCGTTCAGATAATTCCCACCACGATTATAGCCATGCGTAGCGCAATAGGCGCGACAACCGACATAATACTCCCATCGATAATAGCTACGTTTTTAAGCACCCTGCTCGGATTTTTGCTCGTAAAATTTTTCGTAAGATGAAGTACGTAATCCCCGTAGTAATAATACTTACTCTCATTGTCGCGGTAATAAAAAAAGCTTCCGTATACGACTCGTTTATAATCGGAATACGAGAAAGCCTGTCGCTCGTAATTTCCCTCCTGCCGTATTTAACAAGCATATTCATGCTTATGGAAATTTTCAGAGTAAGCGGTTTGAGCGTTAAGCTTACCGAACTTTTGGCTACCCCGTTATCCTTTTTAGGTATCCCAAAAGAGCTTTGCGAGCTTTTGATACTCCGTCCGCTTTCCGGTTCGGGCAGTCTTGCCGTAGTAGAAAATATATTTACGGAATACGGCGTAGACAGCTATGTGGCAAGATGCGCGAGCGTAATTATGGCAAGCAACGACACTATCTTTTATATAGCCGCCGTATATCTGAGCACGTCGAAAGACAAGTCTTGCGGACAAGCGGTCGCGATATCGTTGGTATGTTCTCTTTTCGGCGCGATATCCGCCTGTCTATTATGCAGATTTTTATAAATCGAGCGACAGCTTATATACTCTGTTTTTGGATATTCCGAGCTTTTCGGAAACTGCGATAACGGCGTTCTTTTTATCCGTTCCGTCGAGCATTTCTTTTTTTAATAAGGAAACGACGGTCTCGTCGTCGGTTTCCGTTTTCCCTGCCGGCTCCACCACTATGACGTACTCTCCCTTAGGATTCTCTTCGCGCAGACAAGAAAGCTCTCCTGCCGTTACTCTTTCAAAAATCTTCGATATTTCTTTAACGAGATATACTTTGCGATTGCCTATCGACTCGTATAGAAAATCCAACGTCTTGTTTACGTCGTGCGGCGCGGAATACAAAATAAGATTGGCTCCGCTGTCTTTATGTCTCTTGATAATATCCGTTCTGTCCTTGTTTTTTTCGGGCAAAAAGCCTAAAAACGTAAACGGTCCGTCTATTCCCGTGAGAGCGGCGGCGCTGACGGACGCGCTTGCGCCGGGGATTACGGTGTATTCCAATCCGCGTTTTATAAACTCTCTCACCACTACCGCGCCCGGATCGCTTATGCACGGCATCCCCGCGTCGCTTACCAACGCCACGTTTTTTCCGCTTTCGACAAGCTCGGCAATATAGACGCTACCCTCTCTTTCTTTCTGCTTATAATAGCTTATCAACGGTTTTTTTATTCCGTATTTCTGCAACAGCGGATACGTGTGCCTTGTATCCTCGCAGGCGATTACGTCGACCTCCTTCAAGGTTTCCACCGCGCGATACGTTATATCACCCATATTCCCTATAGGCGTTCCTACTATAAACAGCTTACTCATTTATTATATAATCTCCTCGAAAAATCGGTAAAATTGCCGTCGTCGTCATATATTACTATCGGCTTCGGCAACACCACCGACGGCTTTGCTCCTTTTTTACCTTCCACGATAAAAGTATCTACGTCCTTATCCTTTTTCGGTTGAATAAGATACAGCTTCTTCGGCTCTATCCCGTTTTCACGCATACTGCAAACGACGTCCACCATTCGTCTCGCCTTGTTCACCATATAAAACAAACCGCCGTATTTTATAAGGCGCGACGCCGTTCTCACGCAATCCGCCACGGTAAGACAAACCTCCGATTTACAAATTTGAATTTCATCCGCAGGCTTATCGGATACGTTTTCGTCGTAAGGAGGATTAGTTACTACCACGTCGAACCCTCCGCCGATAATTTTTTCCGCCCCTTGCGCGGGGGAATTGACGATTTTAACGACTCCTTCAAGTCCGTTGTGAGCTACGCTTCTCGCCGCCATATCGGCAAGTCTGGGCTGTATTTCCACGCCGACCACTTCCGAAGGAGAAAATTTTGCCGCTATCAGAATCGCTATTATTCCGCTTCCGGTACCTATATCGACGACTCTGTCCCCGCGTTTTACATTGGCTAAATTAGCCACGAGCACGCTGTCGCTTGTAAAACGGTATCCGTCTTCGCTCTGAATAATTTCCAACCCCTTATATTCGAGGTCCTCGTATCTTTCGCCTGATTTTAACATGATTTTATTATATTAAAAAATTAAGCGATTGTCAAAATAATAGCGTCGAGCAGTAGACCTTAAGGATAAAAAGGTGTATAATATCAATAATTATAAATCTCGGAGGTTTTTATGCCACTCGTAACTAGCACAAACATGTTTAAGAAAGCATACGAAGGCGGATATGCCATCGGAGCTTTCAACGTCAACAATATGGAAATCATACAGGGCGTCGTAGGCGCTGCCGTAGAAGAACAAGCTCCTCTTATCTTACAGGTATCAAGCGGCGCAAGAAAATACGCCAATACTATCTATCTGAAAAAAATGGTTGAAGCGGCGGTAGAAGAAAGCGGACTTCCCATCTGTCTCCACCTCGACCACGGCGACACTTTCGAGCTTTGCAAAGACTGCGTAGACAACGGATTTACTTCCGTTATGATCGACGCAAGCCATCATAGCTTTGAAGAAAACATCAAAATCACCAAAAGCGTTGTCGAATACGCTCACGACCACGGAGTCGTCGTAGAAGCCGAGCTCGGACGTCTTGCCGGTATAGAGGACGCGGTTAACGTAAGCGATAAAGACGCTATGTACACCGATCCCGATCAGGTTCAGGAATTCGTTTCTAAAACCGGAGTCGACAGCCTTGCGATTGCCATAGGCACCAGCCACGGCGCATTCAAGTTTAAGGGAGAACCCAAACTCCGTTTCGATATCCTCGAAGAAGTCGGCAGACGTCTTCCCGAATTTCCGATCGTTCTTCACGGAGCAAGCTCCGTTCCTCAATATCTCGTTGAACAAATCAACGCTTACGGCGGAAATATGCCCGGAGCTAAGGGCGTGCCCGAAGAAATGCTCCGTCAGGCTGCCACTATGGCGGTATGCAAGATAAATATCGACTCCGACATTCGTATGGCTGTTACCGCGACTATCAGAAAATATTTCAAGGACAATCCCTCCCACTTCGATCCCCGTCAATACCTCGGGCCGGCAAGAAACGCCGTAAAAGAAATCGTCCGTCACAAGCTCGTAAACGTGCTCGGATGCAACGGCAAAGCCGCGGAAGTGCTCGAATAATAATAATTTGCATTAAAAAAAAGACCTTTTTACAAGGTCTTTTTTTATGCTCTTTTTTCTATCGAAGCTCTACTCGACGTATTTTGCCGGAAATGGTTTTCGGCAATTCTTTTACAAACTCCACTACTCTCGGATATTTATATGGAGCGGTATGCTCTTTCACGTATTGCTGAATTTCCTTAGCAAGCTCCGGCGATCCCATCCTGCCCTGCGTAAGGACTATCGTAGCCTTCACCACCATTCCTCTGACGGGATCGGGGACGCCGGTAACAGCCACTTCGAGCACGTCCGGTCTTTCCATTATTACCGATTCTATCTCAAACGGTCCTATTCTGTATCCGCTGGATTTTATTATGTCGTCCGTTCTGCCTACGTACCAGAAATATCCGTCGTTGTCCTTCCACGCGGTGTCTCCCGTGTGATAGTAACCGTCGTGCCATACCTCCGTAGTCTGACTTTCGTCGCCGTAATATGATTTGAACAATCCTACCTGTTCCTTTCTGTCGGTGCGCAAAACGATTTCTCCGACTACGCCTGCTTCGACGGGATTGCCGTCCTCGTCCACTATCTCGACGTCATACTGCGGATTGGGCTTCCCCATAGAGCCGGGCTTCGGCTCCATTCCCTTCAGGTTGGCTACGGTGAGCGTGGTTTCCGTCTGTCCGAAACCTTCCATAAGCTTTATACCCGTCGCGTTGTAAAATTGTCTGAACACTTCGGGATTGAGGGCTTCTCCCGCTATGGTACAGTATTGCAACGACGATAAATCATACTTTGAAAGATCCTCTTTAATAAAAAAGCGGTACATCGTAGGCGGCGCGCAGAAGGTAGTAATTTTGTACTTGGCAAACAAAGGAAGTATATCCTCGGCGTGAAAACGGTCGAAATCATAAGTAAACACGCACGCTTCGGCAAACCATTGACCGTATAGTTTGCCCCATACTGCTTTCCCCCAACCCGTATCGGAGATAGTGAAGTGCAAACCGTTTTCTTTGACGTCATGCCACCAGACGGCTGTCACTATGTGTCCTATCGGATATTTATGGCTATGCGTGGCTATTTTCGGATAGCCGGTAGTGCCCGACGTAAAATACATAAGCATATCGTCGTCAGCCATCGGTCTTTGTCCCTCTTCCGGAACAAATTCATCGTCGCACATAGCGACGCTCTCGTCAAAATCGTCCCAACCGTCTCTCGGATTTCCGACAACGCTTCTGAATTTTATTTTCCCGTATTTAACGCACGCTTTTTCGACTTCGCTGCAAACCAAATCGTCATCCACGCAAACTACGCCTTTTACGTTCGCCGCTTCGAACCTGTACAAATAATCCTTTTCCATAAGCTGATACGTTGCGGGAATAACGACCGCTCCCAATTTATGCAAGGCTATTATGGTAAACCAGAATTGATAACGGCGTTTTAATACGAGCATGACTTTATCGCCCTTTTTTATGCCGCAATTCCGCAAATAGTTTGCCGTTTTATTCGAATATATCGACATATCCTTGAAAGTAAAGACTCTTTCTTCTTTGTCCTTACTCAGCCACACCATAGCACGTTTTTCAGGACACTTTCTTGCAAGCTCGTCCACAACGTCGAACCCGAAATTGAAGCTGTCCGGTATGTTGAACGTTATATCGGTCAAGCGTCCGTCTTTGTCGACTGTTTCGTTTACGTACTTTTTGTAAAGTTTCATTGGTTTACTCCTTCTGGAGACATAAAAAAATCTCCATAAATAATTTATGGAGAGACGAAATTATCCGCGGTACCACTCTCTTTACCTTGACTCTACTCAAGGTCACTCAGGTATCCAACAATACCTTATCCTACTGTCGTAAGGAAACACGACCCGATTACTCGTCTCCTTTCACCGGATAGGCTCGAGGGTGATACTGCATAAAAGCTCTTACCGTCTCACACCAACCGACGGCTCTCTGTAAATCGCCGAATATGCACAGTCCCTGTCACAGCCATTGACTTTGTAAATTTATTATGCTATATACTTTATTCGCTTGTCAAATGTTTTTAAACAACTTTTTCAAAAAATTTTTATCGCTAAAATCGCTCCTAATAAAAACGTCGCTCTTCCTTTACGGGAAGAGCGACTAAAAGTTTTGTCCTTTTTATCGGCAAATTCCGAGCTTAGCCCTGTTTCGTTACGTCATAGCCGGCGTAAAGGGTGAGGTCGCAGTTTATCTTATCCTCCGGATCGAAAGAATATTTGAGAGCGTCGTCAAGATACCAGCCTGCGAAAGCGTAAGTATAAGTATAATTGCCCGTCTTGTTATTTTCGGGATTGGTTTCGGATACTCCCGAGCTTACCGCTTTCGACGCCACGCTGTTTTCCGTTCCCGGCGTCTTGGAGCTCCACCACTTGAGATCGTCTCCGCCGGCTTCCTCGATACTCTCTGCAAAGGTCTTGCCGGAGCTCAAATTGATAGTTCTTATATTGATACGTTCTACGCCTTTCACCATGTCGTAAGAAATGGTTCCTTTGAACCCTGCGGTATATTTAACTTCTCCGCTGGGATAGACGTTAACGGCGTAATTATTCTTTGCCGTTGCGGTAGCTACCGCGTCGTTCTGGAACTTAATCGTTACGCTTCCCGCCATATGACGAAGAATTACTTCATAGTTGCTGACAAACTTTGAAATGTTGTGAGTTTCATCGTATGTTTTTTCGCATCCGACGTGACCGCGGTTTGCATTCTGCGGTTTACCGCACTCCTCTTCCGTTCCGCCGCAATTCCACTTTTTCTTTATGACCATATCCTCCAACGCTTCGAGCTTTGCTTTACCGGTATAAGAGCTGTAGTCCTTATCGATGGCAGCCTTTACTTCATCGCGCATCGCTACCCACGGTTGATTTGCCGCATTGTTGGCTGCGCTGGTAACGTTGACTTTTGTATAAGTCGTTTCCATTTGACCGAGTATAGCGTCGATTTTGCCTACCGCATAGTCCTTTCTGTCCGCTTCGGACGTAATGTCCGCGGGAATTTTGGTAGCGTCTTCGGGCGCTATCTTCATAGCGGTGACCAACGCGCTGTCCTTTTTGTATGCCTGCGCGCTCTTAACCATCTCTCCGCTGTAACTGTAGACTTGGAAACGGAGCGTACGGCTAAGATTCGTAGCGTTGGGCTTAGACATATTGTCCAGGATATAATATATAAGTTTGAGCTGTTCCATATCGAAAGCAAACTCTCCGTTATATTTTACCTCTGCCAACGCATCCTCTTTTTTGCCGTTTTCATTGGCGGTATTGGCGGCGTTGTAATCTCTCATTGCGGTATCGTTACCGGCATAACACCATATCCAATCGGTGAAATTAAGCTGTCCGCTCAGTCCGCCGTCGCGGATTGCATTCTGCATTTCGGCGGTATAGCTCTTGCCGTTCCATTTTTCTATATTATATACTACCTCTTCGTGCTTTTCTATTTTTGTCTGGAAAGCAAAGTGTTTGGTATAAAACGTATTATAGAACGCGTCGTCATAACGATACGCCGAGGTATAGCTCTTCCTTTGCAGCTTTACGTATTCGAGCCACTCCGCGTCGCTAAACACGGTATAATGACCGTATTTTAATTGCGTTTCGAATTCCTCGTCGGTCTGAGAATAATAGTCCGTCTTGTTGTATTCGTAATAATACCCGTAAAGCTCTACGCAGTCGATAAGTCCGTTTCCGCTACCGTCGAGATTGTAGTATTCGTTAAACGCGCGGAGATAAACGAGAGTTTCGTAGTCGAGCTCTTTCTGACAATAAGTATCGAATTCGTTAATAGAAGTGCTTATTTGCAGCTTAGCGTTGGCTATACCGGAATCGGTAGCCATTTTTTCCACTACTTTCGTCGCATAAACCAACTCGTAAACGGCAAGTCTCGCAAACTGATCTCCCGTCATTCCTATTTCGAATACTTTACCCAAAATATTGCGGTATTGACGTTTTACGTTATCTTCGTCGGTAGTGTTGCCGTTTTTAGCTCTTTCGTCGAGCTTTTCATAATACGACCAATCGTCGAAGAACGACCAATCTTTAGTCAGATTCTTGTCGAATTTTCCCGTTTCAACTATGGCGGCTATTTCGTCGTCGGACACAGACTCGTTACCCGCCATATAATCTACGGTGAGCTTCATTTTGTCCGCGGGAAGATTCGCCGTCTGCATAGCGGCAATTATACCGTCGGCGTCGGAAGCGGCGAAAATCTTTATTATAGAAGACGCGTCCTCTTTCGCTGCGTCGACCTTTTTCTCTTCTATACGCGCCGAAAGCTTTGCTTCCTCAGCGGTGGTATCCGCGTAGGTTACCGTAGTTCCCTTATAATGCTCGGCTTTCGCTCCGTAATTGGTAATTGCCTTTAATTTAGTAATGGAATCGGGCGTAAGAGACGAAGTATTGTCGCCGCCGCCTCCGTTACTGTTAGGTTTTTTTGTCGTGGGAGTGCATGCGAAAACGCAGAACAACATCACCAACGCAAGCAACGCTACTGAAAGTCTTTTTATTACCTTCATATTGCCTCCTTAAAATAATTTCTGTTTTTTACGGACGGCACACGCCGCCAGCCTATTTATATATAGTAATTATACTAAATAATTTTTTATCCGTCAATAGGCATATAATTACAAATCGTCGCCGTTTATTCCCGTTTTTATTTGTCGGAACAAATGCGGAATAAAAAAATGCGCGACGCCGAAAGCGTCGCGCATAAAAGCTATTTAATTTAATTGAATCTCTTTCTCGCTTTATAGGTCGTATGCAAAAGCTCGTGCGCTTTATGAGAATTCGGTTCTCCGAGATAATCCTTATAAAGCTCGATAATCTGCGGATTTTTATGAGAAACGCGGATAGCCTTTCCTTCGTCTTCACGGTAAAGCGCGTCGGCGCGTTTTGCCCTGTAGGTATCGAGAATATCTATATCTTCGTTGGGCAGGAAGCACGGTTTTACGTACGGCTGGCCGCCGCCGGCTACGCACCCTCCGGGGCAACCCATTATTTCTATAAACTGATATTCGCTTTCGCCCTTTCTTATCTGTTCGAGCAAAACCTTTGCGTTCTTCATTCCGTGAGCGACAGCCACTTTGACTTTCGTGCCGTCAAGATCGTACGTCGCTTCCTTTATGCCTTCGAGACCGCGCACCTCGGTAAGCTCCACTTTTTCAAGCTCTTTACCGGTAACGGCAGCGGCGGCGGTACGGAGAGCCGCCTCCATAACTCCTCCCGTGGCTCCGAATATTACGCCCGCGCCGGTGTATTCTCCGACGACGTCGTAGTCGAATTCTTCGTCCGGAAGCTTATCGAAACGGATACCTGCGCGCTTAATGAGTTTGCCGAGCTCTCTCGTAGTCAAAACCGCGTCCACGTCCTGAATTCCGTCGCGTCCCATTTCCGGTCTGCCCTTTTCGTACTTCTTTGCCGTACACGGCATAATCGATACGACAAACATATCTTTGGGATCGATTCCGTTCTTCTCGGCATAATAGCTTTTGAGGATTGCGCCGAACATCTCGTGAGGAGACTTGCAGGAAGAAAGGTGATCCAACAAGTCGCCGTAATAATATTCGGCATAGTTTACCCAACCGGGAGAACAGGAGGTAATCATCGGCAAAGTACCCCCCTCTTTCATCCTGTGCAACAACTCGTGGGCTTCTTCCATGATGGTAAGATCGGCGCCGAAATTGGTATCGAATACTTTCTTAAATCCGAGACGACGGAGGGCGGCTACCATTTTACCCGTAACGAGACTGCCTACGGGCATTCCGAACTCTTCGCCCAATGCCGCGCGAACTGCGGGAGCGGTCTGCACCACAACGTATTTCCCCGCCTTGAACGCCTCGTCTACTTTTTCTATTTCGGACACTTCCATCAAAGCTCCGGTGGGACAAACGCTGACGCACTGTCCGCAAAGAATACAGGGAGAATTTGCGAAGCTTCTGTTTTCGGCAGGAGCGACTATGGTCTTAAACCCTCTCTTTTCAAAACCGAGAACCGACAGTCCGTGCGCGTTTTTGCAACGCTCTATACATCTGCCGCAAAGAACGCATTTGCTCGTGTCGCGTTTTATCGAAGGAGTAAGTCTGTCGACGGATACGGGAGTCTTTTCACCCTCGTATATTCCCTCTCTCGCGCCGGTAAGAATGGCTACGTGCAAAAGCTCGCACTTGCCGTTTTTGTCGCATTCCTGGCAATTCCTGTTGTGATTGCTCAACAAAAGCTCGACCGAAGAACGTCTTGCTTCTACGGCTTTGGGAGAAGAAATGGTCACTTCCATTCCCTCGGCTACGGGATAAACGCAGGACGCCACGAGACCTCTCGCTCCGGTAGCTTCCACCAAGCACACGCGGCAGGAGCCTCTGGAGCATTCGCCGTGATTAAAAGCGCAGAGAGAAGGGATTTCGTATCCGCAGGCTCTCGCCGCTTCCAGAATAGTCATACCGGCTTCCACCTGATAAGGTACGCCTTCTATTTTTATATTTACTTTTGCCATAACCAAACCTCCTATTTCTTCGATATTGCTTTGAACTTACAGGAAGCCATACACATACCGCACTTAATACATTTTTCCGTATCGATTTCCCTCGCCGGCAATTTATGTCCGGGAGAAACGTAATCGGTCTTCGCAATAGCGTTGACGGGGCATTGTCTTTCGCAAAGTCCGCATCCGATACACTTTTCTTTGTCTATATCGTAGTTCATAAGCTTTTTGCATACGTGCGCTGGGCACTTCTTGTCTACGATATGAGCGAGATATTCGTCTCTGAAATGAGCGAGGGTGGACAATATCGGGTTGGGCGCGGTCTGTCCGAGAGCGCACAACGAGTCGTTTTTGATGTTCTTAGCCAAATCGTCCAGCTTCTGGAGATCGTCCATATCGGCTTTGCCTTCGGTAATCTTGGTGAGAATCTCGAGCATTCTCTTCGTACCTATACGGCAGGGACTGCATTTACCGCAGGATTCGTCGCAGATAAATTCCATATAGAATTTGGCAACGTCGACCATACAGTTGTCCTCGTCCATAACTATAGCTCCGCCGCTACCCATCATAGAGCCCTTGGCAACGAGATTGTCAAAGTCGATAAGAGCGTCGAGATCGTCTTTGGTAAGGCATCCGCCCGAAGGTCCGCCCGTCTGAATAGCCTTGAATTCTTTTCCGTCGGGAATACCTCCGCCGATATCGTAAATGAGCTCTCTGAGAGTAGTTCCCATAGGAACTTCTACCAATCCGACGTTGTTCACTTTTCCGCCGAGAGCAAACACCTTAGTGCCTTTTGACTTTTCCGTGCCGTGTTTTGCAAAGGCTTCGTAGCCCTCTCTCATGATATAAGGTACGCATGCGAGCGTTTCGACGTTGTTGACTATGGTAGGACAATTCCACAACCCTTTCACAGCGGGGAAAGGAGGACGGGGGCGAGGCATACCTCTCTGCCCTTCGATAGAATTGAGCAAAGCCGTTTCTTCGCCGCACACGAACGCGCCCGCTCCGAGTCTTATATGAACTCTGAACGAGAAATTCGTGCCGAGTATATTGTCTCCGAGAAGTCCGAGAGCTTCCGCCTGCTTAATGGCGATTTTTAATCTGTGCACCGCAATCGGGTACTCTGCGCGAACGTAGAAATAGCCGTTCTGCGCGCCGATTGCATAACCGGCTATCATCATACCTTCGATTACGGCGAGAGGATTGCCTTCGAGAATGGATCTGTCCATAAACGCGCCGGGATCCCCTTCGTCGCCGTTACATACGACGTACTTTTCCCCTTCGGGCTGAGCGTAAGCGAACTGCCATTTACGTCCGGTGGGGAATCCGCCTCCGCCGCGTCCGCGAAGTCCGCTGTCCAATATTTCTTTGATGACGTCGGCTCTGTCCATCTGAAGAGCGCGAGCCAGACCGCGGAAAGCGCCAGCGCCGAGACTCTCTTCTATCTTCTCCGGATTTATGCTTCCGCAACCGTGCAAAGCGATACGAACCTGCTTTTTATAGAAGTTGATATCGTCCTGCTTAGTAATTTTTTCATGAGTCGTGGGATCAACGTACAAAAGTCTGTCGACAATTTCGCCGTTTTCGATATCCTTTTCTATTATTTCCGCAACGTCGCTTATTTTAACCATTCTGTAAAGGGTATCTTCGGGATAAATTTTAACGAAAGGTCCCTGCGAGCAAAAACCGAAACAACCGACGAGGTTAACCGTTACTTTATCTTCAAGTCCCTTTTCGGCGATTATTCTTTCGAATTCGGATTTGATTTCGTCGGAATGAGAAGAAAGACATCCCGTACCTCCGCAGAGGACTATGTGACGCTTACCGTCCGCGCCCGTAAATTTGGCGTCCAGACAGGAAGAACATTCGCTACAAGTTTTTTCAAGTTCTGCAATAGTCTTAATCATCATTCAATCTCCTTCGCTCTGTACTCTTCGATAATTTTCGGAACGGCGTTGACCGAAACCTTGGGATAAACCTGACCGTTTATGGAAACCGCAGGAGCGATACCGCACGCGCCTATACAACGCAAAGCGTCGATAGTAAACAAACCGTCCTCCGTAGTTTCTCCCGGAGCGATGCCGAGAAGCTCGGAAAACTTGTCGATAACCTGTTGCGCGCCTTTAACGTAGCACGCCGTACCGAGACAACAGCCGATGACGTATTTCCCCTTGGGTTGGAGAGAGAAAAAGGAATAAAACGTGACTACTCCGTAAATTTCCGCTACGGAAATGCCTGTCCTTTCGGAAACGATTTCCTGCACTTCGAGAGGAATGTAGCCGTATTCCTTCTGAATATCGCTTAGAATCATCATAAGCGGAGTTTTTTCATCAGCGTACCTGTCACAAATGGCGTTTATACTCACGACAGCCGCTTCACTTAAATGAGCCATTTTAGCCCTCCTTTTCTTATTTTCTATTTTCGATAAAACAATATCGATAAAAACCGATTTATTATACTATAAAACGAGCTTTATTGTCAATAGCTATTATAATTATCATATTATATTCTTTATTTTGATTACAATATAAATCGGTCGGATTTTCGAGTATTGACAAATCCTTCGAGCCGGTTGTATAATCCTTACTATAAATTTAAGGAGGATACTCGTTATGAATAAAAAATTGAAACTCACCGCTTTGATTGCCCTGATAGCCGTCTGCTGTATATGTCTTGTCGCATGCGTGCCCGACAATCCCGATAAAGCTATCTCCAATCTCGAAAAAGCCGGATATGCCGCCGGAAAAGACTCGAAGGTCATCCCCGCCGCTCTTGCCGTAGCTCAGGTTAAAGGCATCGATTGCGTGGTAACGGGATTTAACGGAGAAGACTACGTTACGCTCGTATACTTTACGGATAAAAAATCCGCAGACGCCGCCTACGACAAGGTGGAATCCTACGCGAAAAAAGAAGACAAAGAGTCCGTAATAAAAAAGAGCGGAAAAGTTATTTATTACGGAACGGAAGCCGGTATAAAAGCCGTAAAATAATTCTTTTTGCACAAAACCTTTCCCCTGCTCGGGGAATAGGACTACGACAAACGAGGCGCGGTAAACGTACCGCGCCTTAATTTTTTTATTTTTACGTTTCGGAATTCCGTTGTCGGAACGCTTAAAATCGACAATATAAAAACTCTTCCCTTACGAACACGAAGGGAAGAGTAAATTATTTTTCGTCAAACAAAAGTTACGACTATTTGTTGTTTTCTTCTACCGCGACCGCGACCGCAACCGTAGCTCCTACCATCGGGTTGTTACCCATACCGATAAGTCCCATCATCTCAACGTGCGCGGGAACGGAAGAAGAACCTGCAAACTGCGCGTCGGAGTGCATACGTCCCATGGTATCGGTCATGCCGTAAGAAGCGGGGCCTGCAGCCATATTGTCTGGATGGAGAGTTCTGCCCGTACCGCCGCCGCTGGCAACGGAGAAATAATACTTTCCGTGCTCCAAAGCCCATTTCTTATAGGTGCCGGCAACGGGGTGCTGGAAGCGGGTGGGGTTGGTGGAGTTGCCGGTAATGCCGACGTCCACGCCCTCCTTAATCATAATGGCGACGCCTTCGTTTACGTCGTTTGCGCCGTAGCATTTTACCTTGGCGCGTTCTCCGTCGCTGTAAGGAGTCTCTTTTACGACGTGAAGGGTGTCGGTGAACTGATCGTACTCGGTCTGAACGTAGGTAAATCCGTTGATACGGGAAATAATGTACGCCGCGTCTTTGCCGAGTCCGTTAAGAATAACGCGGAGCGGTTCTTTCCTTACCTTGTTGGCGGTTCTCGCAATGCCTATCGCGCCTTCCGCCGCGGCAAAGGATTCGTGTCCGGCAACGAACGCAAAGCACTTGGTATCCTCTCTGAGAAGCTTGGCTGCGAGATTTCCGTGTCCCAATCCTACTTTACGGATTTCCGCAACGGAACCGGGAACGCAGAAAGCCTGAAGTCCGAGACCTATGGCTTCGGCTGCGTCGGCGGCTTTTTTGCAATCCTTTTTTATAGCGATGGCGCAACCGAGAGTGTATGCCCAGATTGCGTTTTCAAAACAAATGGGCTGAATTCCTCTTACTATCGCGTCAACGTCGATACCCTTGGAGGAGCAGATTTCTTTCGCTTCTTCCATACTCCCGATGCCGTATTCTTTGAGCGCGGCTTCGAGTTTTTCTTTTCTTCTGTCATATCCTTCAAACGTAACCATATCTACCTCCTATTCCACACGGGGATTGACGTAGCTCGCCGCTTCTTTGAATCTGCCGTAGCTACCGGTGCATTTTGCGAGAGCCTCAGCGGGAGCGACTCCCTTTTGCGTAATCATTTCAAGCATTTGTCCCACTCTTATAAATTCGTAGCCGATAACCTCGCCTTCCGCGTCGAGAGCGAGACGAGTAACGTAGCCCTCCGCCATTTCGAGATAGCGAACGCCTTTTGCAAGGGTGGAATACATAGTTCCGACCTGACTGCGGAGTCCTTTGCCGAGGTCTTCGAGACCTGCGCCTATGGAAAGTCCGTTTTCACTGAAAGCGGATTGCGTTCTGCCGTATACTATCTGCAGGAAAAGCTCTCTCATAGCCGTATTGATAGCGTCGCAAACGAGGTCGGTATTGAGCGCTTCGAGAATGGTTTTGCCGGGAAGAATTTCCGCTGCCATAGCGGCGGAGTGAGTCATACCGGAGCAACCGATAGTTTCTACCAAAGCTTCCTGAATTACGCCTTCCTTTACGTTAAGGCTGAGCTTGCAGGCTCCCTGTTGCGGAGCGCACCAGCCGATGCCGTGCGTAAAACCGCTGACGTCTTTGATTTCTTTAGATTGCACCCATTTCCCTTCTTCGGGTATGGGGGCGGGTCCGTGGTTGGGTCCTTTCTTGACGCAAACCATCTTTTCTACTTCATGAGTGTATTGCACCGATATATCCTCCATTGAAAATATTTTTTTACGGTATGTTTTTTACCGCAATAATTGTAGCATACCGTAATACGGTTTTGCAATTATTTTAATCTTTCTTTTCCGCTTTTGCTTCCAATTCTTTCAGCTTTGCCTCATAGTCGACCTTCTTTCGTTCGGTTTTGAACAGACTCATTACCGCGGTCTGAACCACCGATACGAGTATAAAGCTTATCGCCGCGCCTCTGGCGAGCATTCCGGTAAGTTGTTTTATTATAAGGTTTTTGCTCACTAAATTTACCGATAAGCATATAGCTATTATTATCAGAGCGCTGACGAAAATGGCGGGCACCGCTTCGGAAGCCGATTTTACAGCGCATTCCTTTCCCGTCTTACATTCATCCCTGTTGCGCTCGAAAGCGTTGGCTAAAAGTATCGCGTAATCGACGGTACACCCCAGCTCCACGCTGCTTATGATGATATAAACCATAAAATTGATGTTTTCGCCGAAAAGATGCGTAAGCGTGAGATTTATCCATATTCCCAATTCTATAATTACGACCAAAATAAGGCTTTTGAGCGGATTGCGCAACAAAACGGTTATTATCAAAAAGATTATCGCCGCGCTGACTATCGACACGACCATAAAATCTCTCGGCGTAGTGCTCGCAAGGTCGTAGCTGCCCGTAAGCATACCTATAGAATATCCGTCCTTACCGAAAAATTCTTCTCTCGTCTGTTTGATATATTCGTATGTCCGCATTGCGCTTTCGTCCTCCGCGCTGCCGGAAATGTTGAGCGTATACATAGTATACCACTTGCCGTTCACTCGGGAAAAATATGTGTTTATCGCAGACAAATCGAGGTTTTTAGTAATCTTGGTGACGTCGAAATTGTCGAAATCTATTCCCTGAAGATTCTGTTCTATTAACGCTACGTCCACGCCCTGCTCTTCCAGCATCGTCCTTATCTGTTCGTCCTTTAACATAGTCGGTAGGGTGCTGAAGGTATTTTCCATACTTTCAAGAGCTTCTTCGTCGCTGAATATTTCCAACATAGTCACAAGAGCGTCTCTGTCTATGTCTATGGTGGTAAACGCTCCCGTAACTCCGGTAACCTTGCCGTTGGGATCTGCTAAAAGTTTTTCTATAAATTCTTTATGCGTTCCGTTAACGGCGTCTAAAGGCACGGCGATTATCGTCTGATTTCCGAGCTCGTTTGCAAGAATTTGTTCCGGCGTTTCGTAGTTTTCCTCATACATACGGAAATAGCTGTATTGAAGTCGCGACTGTCCGATAAACGATGGGACGATAAGTCCCGCCGCAACCACGATTATGGCTATCCTTGCAAATACGGAAAATCTTGCTACCGGTCTTACGATTGCTTCCGCGCCGAGCTCTCCTACCTTATCGAACGCTTTTTTCTTTTTCAGCTTTCCGATAAAATCGTGAGTCGTCTTTTGTATGGGTTTATCTAACAGCATAGTAATTATCGGCTGAACG
>JBJFAO010000038.1:0-3606 GCA_051887955.1 Christensenellales bacterium | reverse complement strand
GCCCAGGCGATAACGGGCTATACCGAATCGATAGATTCGTTTATAATAACCGTCGACAACGGCTCCCCCTCCCGAATTTTCATAAAGACGAAAACTATTCACAGAGGGGAAGTAGATTATATCTCGACGTATGATTTTTCATTGGAAACGGGAACGGCGTCGGTCCCGACCGAGCGCTACTCTCCGTATCCCCACCTTCCCGAACACGACGCGCTGAAAACGGCTCTGGACGTCGCTTCCGCTTGCGAACGCTATATAGTAAGACACCAAGGGCACGAATTGGACGTTGCTTCGGACATGGAAGACGAGGAATATTATAAGGACACCGATTACAACGTTTACGTCGTTCGCAACGACATAATATACGACTCGTTTGCCGGAGAAGAAAACGGATACAAGGTTCTTAACGGTCTGATTTATCCTTTCTTCGTTACGACGGTGGACGCCTCGTCGGCAATTACCGTCAAAGATCCGTTGGCGTTAAATTCATTAGCCGACGTTACGTCCCGTTTCTCCGCGTTCAAACCGGAGCTTTTCAAACTGACGGAAGAAAGCGGAGACTGCCTCACTTTTACCGCGCAAAGCGATTCTTTCGTTTCCGCTCTCGCGCCGTATTTTGCCGAAGGCTTAGACGAAACCCGTTATTACGCATACGCCGAAAACATATCCGTAAAAATTAAAAACGGCGTTCTGTATCAGGTTTTGCTGAAAACGAGGACTTACGGCTTACGGGAAGAAATAACTCTTACCTATGATTTTACGACGGATTTTTCCGACGTAATCGACTCCCTCGATTTTGAAAGCGCGTCCAAACAAAGCGTTCTCGACCCGTTCAAAGGAGATTATCGCGATTCGAACGGCAATTTCTGTCGCGTTGACGACTCCGGCTTTATCCTGAACGGAATACCGGTAGCGATTACCGATTACTCGTCAGAACAAAGCACGTTCGTCGGCACCTGGAAAGGAATCGCCATAGCCATTATGAAAATGAGCAGCAAACAGCTCCTTTTCCAAAGCGACGACTTGTCCGTCAACTTTATTCTCACCGACATAAATTCCGTCGCGCCGACTATTCCGGAAGAATACAGGGGGGTATGGTCAATCTGCAACGAAGAAGAAGATATATGCTTCAAATTCAGAATACAGAGTCACGTAATATGGTGCAACGACGAAGAAATGACCGTTTTATCCTACGACGACAAAGAGGGCCTTGCCGCCGCCATCGACGGCGCAACGTATTATTTCGCATACGGCGAGGACGACGAAGGCAAATTCCTTTCCGTTATCGGAATGAGGGACGACGCGGAATGGGCTAAATTTTTCGTAACTCCCACCGACGAATCGGCTGGCGTAGAAATACCCGAAGAGTTCGTCGGCGTCTATATGGACGCCTCTATGGCGCATAAAGTTAAAATAAGCTATAGCCTCATAACCGTCAACGGCGTCGAATACGAAATTTCATTGTTTACGGAATCCGACGGATTCGTCGGCAGACTGGGAGCCGTCGAGAATTATCGTATCAATTTCTATTTCGGAAATTACGACAAACTGCAGATCGGAATCCAGGGCGACAACTATATCGTCGAAAGAGTCGACAGTCTGAATGCGAATTATATAGGCACGTGGGCGTCCACAATCACCGAATTCCCCGAAGGCAACGAGTATCACTATCTAATCACGATTACCGACGTTTCCATAAAAATAACCGCGGATTATTACGTAAAAACGGGCGAAGACGCAGGCGGCAATCCGATATACGAACACTACGACTATGAAAACCTGTCGGTAACCTTCTCGTTCAACGACTACGGTTATTCCTTCGAGCTGCCCGGCAGCCCTTACACGACTTATTTGTTGTATTCCTTGAACGATTACGGCAATCCGTTCCTCGTCCTGTACGACAACAACGCGCTCACCGTAGTTCTGTTGCCCTCTTCTCAGGAAATAATACCTGCCGACTACGTAGGCGCCTGGGGATATTCCGACGACGCAAAATCGTATAGAATAAGTCTTTACTCCGACGGAACAGCCAAGGCGAAGCTCAATACCGAATATGAAATCCCGATAACCGACGGCGTGTTCGTCAGAAACGAAAATCGCTACGAATTCTTTGTGGACGGAAAAAAATACAACCTGATTTTCCGCGACGATAACGGCGACAAATACATAAATATGTACAGTATAGACGCCGGGATAGACGTAAATCTTTCTCGCAGCTTAGAGCTCGCGATTCCGTCCTCATTCTACGGCGTATGGAAATCGTCCGACGGAAAAACGGAAATCGTAATAAAAGAAGACGACTTCCGCGTGAAAATTGACGGCGCGGAGGATTTTGTATCCGTTTATTATCTCGGAGCGGGGGAAGAAACCGGATATTACACTTTCGTTATAGACGGCGTAAAATTCGAGCTGGAAGCGGGAAATTACGGAGAAAACAATATGATGTTGACTTATCAAGAGGACGGCACGGACAAATACGCATATCTTTCGAGACAAGCGGAATAAACGTAAGTCCCGTATCCGCAACAAATAACGCCGCCAAATATTGGCGGCGTTTTTCATGTCCGTAATACCGAGCAAAGTCTGCCGGTTTTGCCTTAACTAAGCCAAAACCAAATCAACAATGCGGTAAGACCGAAGCCTGCGAGCATAACGAAGAGCCTCGGGAGCATAACGGCAAACAGAGCTTTAGTCATAGCCCTGCGTTCTTTTTTAGTAACGTCGCTTTTTATCTTCGCGCTTTTCTTTGCGCGATTAAGATACGTCGCCCTTCTGTATGAGGGCAATTCGTCGCCGTTCATCGGCGCGACTGTCATTCCGTTGTCCCAATCGTCGTTCTTCTTCATATTCGCATTATAACCCAAAAACGAGGTTTAATCAAGATTTTGCACGCGTAACAAAACGTCCGTAAAAAATACGTTTCACGTGCAACGTTACGCCGCGCCGAAACGCTCTTAAGCGCGATTACGCCTGTTTCTTATCGCCTTTGAAAAAAGGACACCTTTCGCGGATACAATTTGCGTTGCGCGCGGAAAAATCGCAAACGGTCTCGGAGGTTTCCATCTCCACGCCGTACTTTTCTTTTACGAATTTCGCGCCGTATTCTATGGACAAGAAGGCGTTGCGTTTACAGCACCGCGGACCACCTATCTCGCTCATTCTGCCTATAACGGCGGAAGCGTATTCCATATTGTCGGAATAGAACGAATCCGAAGAAAGCGGTCCCGTGCCGTGCAGTATCGACAAAGCCGCGCCCACCGAAGCCACCGAACCGCAAACGCCCCAATAACCGCACATCGCGCCCGGCATCTTCTCCGATCTTAACGCAAGTTCGTCCGCCGCTTTATCGAGATCGACCTTGCCTCCGGCGTTTTTGTATGCCGTTAAAAACGCAATGCCGTCGAGAAAATGATGCTCCGGACCGTGCATGTTGACAAAATTTTCGCGCATAACTCTCTTGGCTATTTCTATCGGATTTTTCGATAAGCTCTTAAACGCCTCTTTTTTTATCAGCTCGTATTTTTCCTGCATTCAAACCGCCTTTTGCGTATTTTACGCCCATCGCCGCGACGAGGGCGACGCCCGATATGTTTTCCGTTACACTAT
>JBJFAO010000037.1:0-3607 GCA_051887955.1 Christensenellales bacterium | reverse complement strand
CGAAACGGACCATAACAACTGTCTGTACGACGGCGCGTTTCAGGGCTGCACCGCGTTGGCATGGGTATACCTGCCGAAAAATCTGCAACAGCTCAGCAATGCGACCTTTACCGGATGCAGAAGTCTGCGTACCGTTATTATCGAATGTAAGATAAAGTCGACTTTGAACACGCAGTTGGATAACGAAGCGTTTTATTATCGCTCCCTGCCCACCGCAATATACGACAAAGAAGCGATAAACTATATGACTATATACGTCCCCTCGGCTCAGGAATCGGCGCATAAAATAATATTTTCCACGCCTAAATACGCCTTGATTAACTCCGGCTCGTTGCCGGCTAAACCGTAAGGCGAATAAAAATATAAGCGGAACGGCAATTGCCGTTCCGCTTGTTTATCGTCGCGCTTTTTTAGAAACGTAATTTTTGTTTCCGTCGGAGTACGTTGGATATTTTATGTCGGATATTTTATATTGAATTATATAATATAATTATTTATTTTTATATATTTATAGATTCCGTTCCGTATCGCCGGAATTTCGTGTAAACGAAAACGAAAAAAATTTTTTCAAAAAACTTGTTAAAAACGCTTTACTAATTTAGTCAAGTAAAGTATAATGAAATTACTTTAGCAAACTAAACAAATAAAGCAAGCAAAAAGGAGATTGAAAAAATGAAAAAGAAAGTCATAAAACTTATGGTTGCGGTCGCGATGTTGGCGGTTACCGCGGTAGGCGCGATGTTTATGAGCGCATGTACGGATAAAAATTATAAATTTGGCAAAGAGGTAGTTTCTCTCGGCGCGCAAATAGACGTTTTGACCAATATGAATAACGGCTCTGCCGATATAGGAGTTATGGACAGCGTTATGGCAGGTTATTATATGTCGAAGAGTTCGTACAAAGACAGTATGGAAGTCGTTCCGTTCTATCTTTCGGAAGAAGAGTACGGTATCGGAGCTAAAAAAGGCAACGATTCTCTTACGGCGAAAATAAACGAAGGACTCATTGCCCTCGCGAAAAACGGTGAAATGGCAAATATTGCCGCTACGTTCGGTCTCGGAAGCGAGGTTATCGTCAACGTCAACACAACTCTTCCCACGCAGGAATATACCGACGGAGCATGGGAGGCTGTCGTCGCTTCCCAAAAGCTCGTCATAGGTTATACCGTATTCGCTCCCATAGCGTACGAAGAGGATGGCAATCTGACCGGTTACGATATAGAGCTTGCGAAAGCCGTCGCGAACTATCTCAACGCTACCTACGGTAGTTCTATCGTATGCGAATTTAACGAAATAGAATGGGATTCTAAAGAAACGTTGCTCGAAAACAAATCCATAGACCTCGTCTGGAACGGCATGACGATTACGCCCGCAAGAACGGAAGGTATGAGCATGTCTATTCCTTATCTTGCCAATAAGCAGGCGATAATAATCAAGAAAGCGGACAAGGAAAAATACGATCTCAGTTCTCTCGAAGCGTTTATGGCGTCGGCGGCAAAGGCTATCGTAGCGGTAGAAGCCGGCTCGGCTGCGGAAGAAATAATGATAATAAAATAACAAACGAAGAAACTTAGCTTTCGGTTTGCCTCCGTAAATCTTTACGGGGGCAAACCGCATAAATTATTATGAATTTCGGACAAATCATAACACAACTTTCGGAAGGGTTTTTGCTGACGGTATTGCTGTTTGTAATTACTCTCGTTCTCGCCATACCTCTCGGACTCCTGATAAGTCTGTTTTCTATGTCCTCTTTCGCTCCGTTAAAGTATCTTACGAAAGGCTTTATATGGATAATAAGAGGCACTCCTCTTATGCTGCAGATTATCGTGGTTTCGTTCGTTCCGAGCGTGGTTTTCGATATACCCAATAAGGATATAGCCGGTTTTTTCGGAACGACTATGGCAAACGTGAATTTTTTATTCTGTGTAGTAGCGTTCGTAATAAATTACGCGGCGTATTTTGCCGAGATATTCAGGGGCGGAATAGAGAGCGTGAGCAAAGGACAGTACGAAGCGGGGCAGGTGCTCGGCATGAGTAGGGGGCAGACGTTCCGTTATATAGTTTTACCTCAGGTCGTCAAGAGAGTGGTGCCGCCTATGAGCAACGAAATAATAACCCTCGTCAAGGATACGTCGCTTGCGCGTATTATCGGCGTGGTAGAAATTATTAAGACGGCGCAAAATATCGTCAATCTGGAAGTAAACATAATGCCTCTTTTCTATTCCGGCGCTTTCTATCTCGTGTTTAACGGAATATTGACGATTTTGCTGGGACTATTAGAGAAAAAATTCAACTATTACAAACTTTAAGGAAGATTATGGCTTTACTGGAAGTAAAAAACTTAAAAAAGAAATTCGGAGATAACGAGGTTCTGAAGGGAATAGGCTTTTGCCTTGAAAAAGGCGACGTCCTGTCCATAATAGGAAGCAGCGGAAGCGGGAAAACAACCCTTTTGCGGTGTCTTAATTCTCTCGAGCAAGCGGACGAAGGGACGATAGCAGTGAACGGAGAAACGATATTCGACGGCGCGATAAAGAAGGAGACGGAAAAGGAATTGCGTTTCGGATTGGTTTTTCAGAATTTCAATTTGTTTCCGCATTACAACATATTAAAAAACGTGACTCTCGCCGCTACGCTGCATGCAAAAAAAGAGTACAAAAAAGAAGTATCGCAGCTAAAAAAGACCGTAAAGGGAGCAGAGCTTCGTCAAAAGAAAGCCGAAATTAAACAGAGACTTACAGGAGGAATAGAAGCCAACGCGAAAAAGCTTCTCGAGAGGGTAGGTCTTTCGGATAAGGAAAAGGCGTATCCGTGCGAGTTGTCGGGCGGACAGCAGCAGAGAGTGGCAATTGCGCGCGCGCTTGCCCTCAATCCCGACGTACTGTGTTTCGACGAGCCGACGAGCGCGCTCGATCCCGAGCTTACGGGCGAGGTGTTGAAGGTAATAAAAAATCTTAAAGACAAGGATCGCACTATGATAGTAGTGACGCACGAAATGGAATTCGCCAAAAACGTTTCCGACAAGGTGATTTTTATGTCGGACGGCGTTATTGAAGAAGAGGGAACCCCCGACGAGATATTCGGGAACCCTAAAAGTGAAAAAACGAAAGCATTTTTGCAAAAAACAGAATAGATTATGAGGTGGAATTATGGAAGAAAAAATAACTGCGGATATGATCGACGAGCTTATGAGAGCGGTGGTAGCCATCGACGACGAGAAATTGTGCTCGGATTTTTTCAAGGATTTGTTTACCGTTACCGAGGTTGAGCAGTTTGCCCAACGTCTTCGCGCGGCAAAGCTTTTGTTGGAGGGAAAGACGTACGCCCGTATTATAGAACAGACGGAAATTTCCAGCGCGACGCTGAGCCGAGTCAACAATTGCGTCCGTCACGGAAGCGGAGCGTACAAAAAGATTCTGGAAAAAATAAAATAAGATAAAAAAACGAAACGTTAACGAAAAGGAATCGCGCCCGCAAGAGCGCGTTTTTCCGTTACGCAAAAAAGAATTAAAGTAAAAGCCGCGAGCGTATCCCCGGAAAAGCGTAGCGTTTGTGGGGGAGAGGCAAAACACGCTCGCAAAAAAAGGAATCGACTGTGAGCATAAAA
>JBJFAO010000036.1:0-3612 GCA_051887955.1 Christensenellales bacterium | reverse complement strand
TGCAAACGCACCGAAACGCCTTTTTCGCGAGATGAAAGGCAAAGGGAATATGCCTCGCTTGCGCTCAAATCGTATTCTTCCGTCGGGAATTTTTCGCCGTATACGGAATAGCCGTCGCTTTGCATGGTAAAAAAAATCAATCCGGATTGAGTGTAGAGCAGCATGCCCAAAAGAGGGATAATCAACAGTAGAAGCTTTTTCATATTTATTACCTGAATTTTCCTTTCGGATATATTGATTTCCGCAAAAATAAAAAATATTACTATGGTCGTCGTTTCAGGAGCCGGAATTTGCCGAAATTTGCCGTTCGGCGCGCTTATAATGCGGTTTGTCGAGGAGCTATGGACGAAAAAGAGATTGTTTTGCGTATAAAAAAAATTGACGAAATTCTGTCTGCCCGTGAAAAGTACGATAATCTGGCCAGGTACAACAAGGGGGAAACAGTCCATAAAAAGCAGCTTGAATTTCACAAGTGCAAGAAGCGCAACCGTTGGGTGTTCGGCGGAAACCGAAGCGGAAAAACCGAATGCGGAGCGGTGGAAACCGTCTGGATGGCGCGGGGGATACACCCTTATAGGGAAAATCGCGAGTCGGTCAACGGATGGGTGGTAAGCGTCAGCTTCGAGGTGCAGCGCGACGTGGCTCAAAGCAAAATTTTGCACTATCTCAGACCTGAATGGATAGAGGATATCGTTATGCATGCCGGCAGCAAAGGCAATCCGTCTTCCGGGATTATCGACACTATAGTCGTGCGGAACGTGTTCGGCGGATTGTCGAAAATCGGATTCAAATCCGCAGATCAGGGAAGAGAGAAATTTCAGGGCGCGAGCCTCGATTTCGTCTGGTTTGACGAAGAGCCTCCTCAGGACGTCTACGAGGAGTGCAAAATGAGAGTGCTGGACAAAAAGGGGGATTTGTTCGGTACGATGACGCCTCTCAAAGGTCTGACTTGGGTATACGACGTCATATACCTCAACAAGTACGCCGACAAAGAGGTTTTTTATATAAGGATGGAGTGGGGGGACAATCCTTTTCTCGATAAGGAAGAGATAGAAAACGTCTCCAAAGGGATGAGCGAAGAGATGCTTGAAAGTCGTCGTTACGGTCTTTTTAAGGCAAGCTCGGGACTCGTTTATCCCGAATTCGACGAGAGCATACACGTAATCGACCCGTTTGATACGCCCAAGGAGTGGCAGGATATTATTTCCATCGATCCGGGATTGCGGAATCCTCTCAGCGCGCATTTCTATTGCGTGGATTACGACGACAACGTGTACGTCGTGGCGGAACATTACGAGGCGGGCAAGGACGTATCTCATCACGCCGAAGCTATTAAAAAAATCGCCGACGACCTCGGATGGCGCCGCAATACGACGGGGCAGCTCGAAGCGCTTATAGACAGCGCGGCCGGACAACGAACCCTCGCTTCCTCCAAAAGCGTAACGGAGTTGTTTTACGAAAACGGAATATGCGCGAATCCGAAAGTCAACAAGGATATGTACGCGGGACTTAACAGAGTCAGAGAGTATTTTTCCTCCCGTCCGCCTAAAATTTTTATTTTTCGGAATTGCGTAAATCTCATAAGGGAAATAAAGAGCTACCGATGGGGCAACGGCGACCTGCCGATAAAGCGCGACGACCACGCTTTGGACGAACTGCGCTATTATATTATGTCGAAACCTACCTATGCTCCGCCCAAGCCCAAACCCACTATTTACGAACTCAACTACCGCAAGCTGTATCGGCAGGCGAAAAACGGAGGTTAGATGCTGGACGTGCTATACAAAAAAGCCACCGGTTACGAGGTGACGGAAACGACTCGGGAATACGGAGTGGACGACGACGGGAACGAGAGGCTGATAAAAGAGAAAAAATCGACCAAATACGTACCGCCCGACCTGTCGGCGATAAAAGCCTACTTGGAGCTAAGGGACGGAGAACTGTATTCTATGAGCGACGAAGAATTGAAAAAAGAACGAAAAAAACTGTTATCGGAGTTATCCGACTTACAAAAAGGAGATTTATGAGAAAGAAAAATTCAGAGCTTGCGCGTGCGGTGACAGCAGATTATCTGCGACGGAAAGAGGAAAGACGCAGTATAGAAGCCAACTGGGTTCTGAACGCGAATTTTTTTGCAGGCAATCAGAATTACCGCGTTTTTCCTTCGGGAGAAGTAAAGGACGGCGGCAAGGACTACTATTGGCAGTCGAGAGAAGTATACAACCATATCGCGCCGATAATAGAAACCCGTCTCGCTAAGTTTTCGGGATTGGGCGCGAGCATAACGGTCAGACCGGCTTCGGGAGATTTCGGCGACGTCAACGCGGCAAAGTTTTCGACGAAGCTTTTGAAGAGCGTGGAGCACGATATAAACTTCAAAAAGCTTATTTCGGAAGCGACGTTCTGGTCGGAAATATGCGGCACGTCGTTCTATAAGGTGTGTTGGCAAAACCGTAAAGGAAAACCGATAGGGGACGGACTGTACGAGGGCGACGTGGAAGTGACGGTATGTCCGCCGTACGAAATATATCCCGATTCTCTTTCGGCAAAGGACGTGGACGAGTGCAAAAGCATTATTCACGCAAGAGCCTATCCGGTGGAAACGGTAGCCGAGCATTGGGGAGTAAAAGTAAACGGCGGCAACGTGGACGTAATCAATCCGGAATTTGTAGCCAATCCTTCTTTGCATTGCGCGTCCTCGGTAAATTCGGTAAAAAGCGGCTACGTAGTCGTCATAGAAAAATACGAAATTCCGAGCGCGCAAAATCCGCTCGGAAGATATACGGTAGTCGCCGACGACAAGGTGCTTTACGACGGAGATTTGCCCTACGAAAACGGGCTTAACGGGACAAGATGCTTTCCTTTTATACGTCAGGTCGCATTGGAACAGCCCGCGTCGTTTTTCGGGAGCAGTATTATAGACCGACTCATTCCCGTACAGCGCGCCTACAACGCCGTCAAAAACAGGAAGCACGAATATATGAACAGAATGGCTATGGGCGTGCTGATGGTGGAGGACGGCAGTATCGACGTCGACGATATAGAAGAAGAGGGAATAGCGCCGGGAAAAATAATCGTTTACAGACAAGGAAGCAATATGCCGGTGCTTCTCAATATGGGAAGCGTCCCCGACGATTTCAACGCCGAAGAAACGAGACTTCTCAACGAGTTCGTTACGGTGAGCGGAGTGAGCGATTTTCTTACGTCGAGCACGATTGCGAGCAGCAATCTTAGCGGCGTGGCGTTAAACCTCATTATAGAGCAGGACAACAACCGGTTGAGCGTGACGACGGGAAGTATCCGCAGAGCGACGATGGAGGTAGGCAAACATATCCTGAGACTGTACAAGCAATTTGCTCTCGACGGCAGATTGAAACGAATATCCGGCGAAACGGGAGAAATCGAAATGAAGAGATTTGCCTGCGGCGACATAACGAGCGACGATCTGGTGTTCGACGTCGAAAACGAAACGGTAAGCAGCGAAAGCGTAAGAAGAAATCTTGCCGAAGAGATAATTAAGCTCGGTATTCTCAACGGAGAGGACGGCAGAATAAGCGACGTCAACAGAATGAAAATCCTCGAAATAATGGGCTTCGGCAATTGGGAAACCGC
>JBJFAO010000035.1:0-18326 GCA_051887955.1 Christensenellales bacterium | reverse complement strand
TGCTCTTCCGCTTCGGCAAGACTGAGAGACAGCCTTTCCAGCTTCTGCCCGACGGCGTTTCTCTCCTCTGCGTTGTGCTCGGTCAGATAAACGTAGTGATTGACCTCGGCACTACGGAGCCTTTCCCTCAGTTCGCGCGCTTTCAGCGCTTCTTCGGATTGCTTTTTCAACGGAGTCATTCTGTCCTCGTAGACGTCGAGCTTATCCTTTATTCGCAAAAGATTGTCGTTGGTCCTGTCAAGCTTGCGCTGACTCTCTATGCGCTTAGCTTTGTATTTGCTTATTCCCGCCGCCTCTTCGAAAATCTGTCTGCGATCCTCGGGCTTTGCCGAAAGAAAACTGTCTATTTTTCCCTGTCCTACCACCGAATAACCGTCTTTGCCGATACCCGTGTCGCGGAAAAGATCCAATATGTCGCGAAGCCTGGACTGTTCGTTGTTTATATAGTATTCGCTGTCTCCCGAACGGAAAAGCTTACGTTTAATGACTACCTCGTCGGCGTCCACGGCGTAGACGCGATCGGCGTTGTCGAAATAAAGCGCGACCTCGCAATATCCGAGGGGTTTCCTGTTTGCGGTTCCGTTAAAAATAACTTCCTGCATGCTTTTACCGCGCAAATTTTTCGGGCTCTGTTCGCCGAGCACCCATCTTATGGCGTCGCTTACGTTGCTCTTGCCGCAACCGTTCGGTCCCACGATACAGGTAACGCCGGAATTAAATTCGAGGGTAAGTTTATCGGCAAACGACTTGAAGCCGTATGCTTCGAGCTTTTTCAGATTCATTCGTTTCTTCCTTAAAAATGAGTTATTTATAATTATATATAAAAAAGCTCCGTTTGTAAAGAAAAAAATTCCGTCCTACGCAAGACCTACATCCTTGCGTCAAGGCGGAAAAACGTAATAACAAGCGTATTTTTCCTAAGCCGCACGGCGTATTTTGCCCTGGCGGGAATACTATTCCCGATTCGCGCCCTATCCCGACGGCATATTTTATATGGTTTCCATCCCTGCAATCAACTCTCCGACGGTCACAGCTTTTAAGCCGGCTTCTTTATATCGTTCCAATACCGTCGGCAAAGCCTTCAACGTATGCTCGGTCGGATGCATAAGCACCATATCGCCGCTTTGGATATCCTTAGTCGCCCTTTTGGCAACCAGTTCGTAATCTTTATCGCGCCAATCTATAGTATCCTTAGACCACATAATAACCTTCACGTCCAGGCTGTCGCACACTTTCAGCATATCGTTGCCGATACTGCCCGACGGCGGCGCGAAAAGCTTGGGAGCTTTGCCGGTTATTTTTTCTATAAGACGGGAGCACAGGACTATTTCTTCTCTATTTTGATTTTCGCTTATCTTCGCGTGATCGAGATGGAGATAGCCGTGATTGCCCAATTCGTTCCGTTCCGCTATCCGTCGGACTGTATCGGGATTTTTTTCCGCCCAACACCCTCCCAAAAAAAACGTGCTCGTCACGTCGTATTTTTCCAGCACCGTCAGAATTTGCTCCACATATTCGGTACCCTGATATACGTTGAACATCAAAGCAACCTTGTTTTCCGCGGAAGAATTTTTGTATATCGGAGCCGAGGTCTGCGCAGCCGCGGACGTCGGCACGCAAGCAAAATAAAGCCCGACAAGAATCGCTACTATTATTACGTTGCCGACTACGTGAGTGAATATATTGTACTTTTTCATAATGTAATATTATTCTTTATCCGAACGCTTTATGAACGATTGACTTTTATTGAATATTTATTTATCATTTAATAAATTGATGAATTTAACAACTATTTTTTAGACAGGAGTTATTCTTATGGCAGAACTGACAATGGAAAAGCTGGTCGCTCTATGCAAAAACAGAGGCTTCGTGTTCCCCGGAAGCGATATTTACGGCGGACTTGCCAACACGTGGGATTACGGTCCTCTCGGAGTAGAGCTTAAAAACAACGTCAAAAAGGCGTGGTGGAAAAAGTTTGTGCAACAAAACGAATACAACGTCGGACTCGACTGCGCGATTCTTATGAACCCGAACGTATGGGTGGCAAGCGGACACGTGGGCGGTTTCTCCGATCCTCTGATGGATTGTAAGAGCTGCAAATCGCGTCACAGAGCGGACAACCTTATCGAGGACTACGCCAAGAAAAACAATCTCGACGTAAACCTTGCCGGCTGGAGCAACGCGCAAATGGAGCAATATATTGCCGAGCATAAAATCAAATGTCCCGTATGCGGAAACAGCGATTTTACCGGAGTAAGACAATTCAACCTCATGTTCAAAACTTTCCAGGGAGTAACGGAAGATTCCGTCAGCACCCTCTATCTGCGCCCCGAAACCGCGCAGGGAATATTCGTAAATTTTCTCAACGTTCAGCGTTCGACGAGAAGCAAAGTGCCTTTCGGAATCGGTCAGATAGGAAAAAGCTTCCGCAACGAAATTACTCCCGGAAACTTTATTTTCCGCGTAAGAGAATTCGAACAAATGGAATTGGAATTTTTCTGTAAACCCGGCACCGACCTCGAATGGTTTGCCTATTGGAAAAATTTCTGCAAAGAATGGTTGCTCGGTCTCGGCATAAAGGAGCAAAACCTCAAGCTCCGCGACCACGATCCCGAAGAATTGTGCTTTTACAGCAACGCCACTACCGATTTCGAGTTCAAATTTCCGTTCGGTTGGGGAGAGCTCTGGGGCATAGCGGACAGGACGGATTACGACCTCAACGCTCATATGAAAGTAAGCGGCAAGAGTCTCGAATATACCGATCCCGTCACCAACGAAAAGTACGTGCCATACGTAATAGAGCCCTCTCTCGGCGTCGAGCGTATGGTGCTCGCGATACTTTGCAACGCGTATGAAGAACAGGAGCTGGAAGGAGGAGACGTAAGAGTGGTAATGCACTTCCATCCCGCCCTTGCGCCGATTAAAGTAGCCGTACTTCCTTTGCAGAAAAAACTTGGAGAAAAGGCTTCCGCCCTTTACAAAGAGCTTTCGGAAAAATACGCTTGTTCTTACGACGAAGCGGGAAGCATCGGCAAACGCTACCGTCGTCAGGACGAAGCCGGTACTCCGTATTGCGTAACGGTAGATTTCGACACCGAGGAAAACGGAACGGTAACCGTGCGCGACCGCGATACCATGGAACAAATCAGACTTCCTATCGACGAATTAGAAGCTTATTTCGACGAAAAATTTGCTTATTGATTAAATAACACGCCATAAAAAAAACGCCGCAGAATAAGAATACTGCGGCGTTTTTATCGTTATTCATACCTCGGACTAATCCGCCGATTCGGCAAGTTTTTTCAAGGCTTCGATATCTTTAATGACAATTATCTCTTTTCTGAAAGTAAACATACCGTCGTTATCTCTCATCCTGCCCATTTCTCTGGACATACTCGGACGGCTGACGTTGAGATATTTCGCCATTTCGTTACGGTTCATTCCAAGATCTACGGTAAAGGATTTTTGCTCGACGTATTTATCGTAAATAAGCTTGGCTATCTTATTGCGCATACCCTTGGTGGTAATATACTCGTTGTTATCCTCCAACGCCTCTATCCTTTCGCTGAGCATGCGGAGGCAATTTTTCATTAACTTCATCCCGGCGACGCAATCGCTTGCCGCCACATCGGTAATCGAATCCGCCGATATGTACAAAACCGTACTGTCGAGAGCGGCTACGACGTAAAAACCGAGAGGTCTGCCGGGGTTGTAGCAATGCGACAAACCGAATTGTTCTCCGTCGATAAGCGAGCGCACTACCTCTCTTTTGCCGCCGTTGCGGGAAATGAACTCGACGAGGTTACCTTCGAGCAAAACGCATATTTCCTCGGGACAATCGTTTTCTTTCGCGACGAGCTGCCCGCGCGAATATTTCACTATACGCGCTTTGAGATGATCGAAGGTCTCGTTTATCTCGGCGTCGCTGAATCCGTCGAAAAAGGCGCACTTTTTGATTTGCTTGATTATTTTCATTTTACCCTCGCTTATAATAGGCATGTTCCGTAGCAAAAGCTACAGAATTTATTCTAACGCAAAAGCCTTCGGCTGTCAAGAAATAAGGACAAGAAACAGCCGCGGGAAAGTTGAATTTTTTTGCCGATAATGTTATACTGAAAAAAAATACTTTGGAGAAAAAATGCAAACGGTCGATAACTTTGTAGACGCAATGGAAAGGCTCTTAAACAGCAACGTGATTACCGCAGGCAAAGAGATACGCTCTTTTCTTATAGGCATAACCGAAGACGAAGGCTTAAAGGACGTCGTCAGATCCTGCAGCAACGGATATCTTATCAACGAAGACTTCAAGCGCGTCGTAGTCGAACACGGACCTTTACCCGAGAGCGACGAAAAAAAAGTCGCTTTTATCACCGCTCTCTTATTTGCTATAGACACCGGCAAGGTCGATTTGTCGGAGCTTGTTAAAATGCTTTTTCCCACGAAAAGCACGTCGGCAGGATACGACGCGTTTCTTTCCCTTATCGTAAAGCCCTATGCGGAAAGCTTCGTAAATATTTTAGTAGGGGAGCCTGTGTCCGACGTTACGGAGAGCCAAACTCCGATTTACGATAAGATGAATGCCGACGTTACCGCCGCCGCGAGAGAGCTTATTGCCGACGTTTGTTCATCCAATGCGTCGGAAGAAACCAAAAAAGCGGTTAAATTTGCCGGCAACGGTCTTATTTATGCGCTTACTTTCAACGACGCTTTTCTTACGGAAATAGCCTACGCCGGACTTATCAACGCCTTGCGCCTTTATAATCTGAAGCCCGACGCAGAAAGCTATCTTACGTCCACTCTCAAATTATACGGGGTGCTGTAATGCAATTTCAGACGACGGCTGTCAACGTACTTATACTCCTCGCCTACGCCGTCCCCGGCTTTCTTCTCATAAAGACGAAAGCAATAAAAGAGGACAGTATAAAAGCTTTCGCAAAAGTTTTGCTTTACGTTTGTCAGCCCTGTCTGTCTCTGTACTCCTTCCAAAAAGTGAATTATTCTTTGCCCTTGTTGAAGAACATGGGAATTTTCGTAGGACTCAACGTGGGAGTAATGTTGCTTATTCTCGGTTCGGTGTACCTTGTTCTGCGAAAGAAATACGACGATTGCAAAAACAGACTGATGACTCTCGCCGCCTCCTTCGGCAACGTAGGCTTTTTCGGGGTGCCGCTGTTGGAAGCTTTGCTTCCCGACAATCCCGAGGTAATAGCGTACAGCGCGGTATTTATCGTGGCGATGAACGTAATGAGCTGGACTCTCGGATTCTTTATCCTTACCGGAGACAAGAAGTATTTCGGTCCGAAAAAGGTTTTTCTCAATCCGCCGGTACTGTCTTTACTCGTGTCTCTGCCCCTGTTCTTTACCGGCACTAAGCTTCCCGCCGTAATCGGGAACGGCGTGGCGCTTCTCGGCAAAATGACTACTCCCATGTGCATGCTGATAGCTGGTATGCGTTTTGCGACTGCCGACGTAAAAGAACTGTTTGCCGAACCGAGAATCTATATTACCGCCGTAATAAAACTCGTGTGCATGCCGATAATCGCTTTTCTCATTGCAAATTGGTTGCCGATAGAGTATCCCCTTAAAGCTACTTTAGTTATTCTGTGCGCCTGTCCGACGGCAAGTCTTGTTCTCAACTTTTCCGAAGTCTACGGTCAGGGGCAAAAGACCGCGTCCTATATCGTGCTCTCTTCGACGCTGTTTTCCATGCTTACCATTCCCCTCGTGTTGATGATACTGTAAAAAATTTTACTCGTCGGAAAAATAAAAAACGGACTGAAAATCAGCCCGTTTTTTTCGATAAAACTTACGTTATGCTTTCGCCGCTTCGTTAAGCGCTTTCAGCATTTCGTCGGGATCGTACCCGTGCGCGATTGCAGCCTGTTCGATAGTTTCGCCGTGGCTCAAAGCGCAACCGAGGCAGTGCATACCGAAATTGCCGAGAACTTCCGCCATAGCTTCCACGTTTACGCCTTCTTTCTGAAAAGCGTCGATTAAGAGCATATCTTTCGTTAACATATATCTATTACCTCCGTCGTAATTCTTTTTTACGGTAATAGTATATACCTAACGCAATTTTTTTTCAATACTTTTTATTCTATTTATCGCCTAAGGCAAGATAATTATAGGGATTGGCGACGGCTCCGTTTTCGTAAAGACAGAAATGAACGTGCGCTCCGTCGAGATACTCGTTGGTTGCGGTCGTGCCCATAGTCCCTATTACCTCTCCTTTCATAACGTGCTGTCCCGTGGTCACTATGGGTTCGTTAAGGGAAGAATAGGTGGTCGTAAGCTTGTCGTTGTGAGTAACGGTGACGGTATACCCGTTAAGAACGTCGTACGTTACGTTGCTTACTACTCCCGAATACGCGCTCATTACCGAATCTCCCTCGTTTCCTGCGAAATCAATCCCCTTATGCACGGCGTAATGCTTCAACGTTCCGTTCCATACAAGGCTGTCCATACAATAATCCTTTATTACGTTGACGTCGCTTACGGGACTGGCAAAGACCACGACGGTGGGAGTGGGGATAATCGTAGGCGAATCGTCGGAAGTTTCGGGAGTTTTAGTAGGATCTTTATCCTCCCCGATATTTTCGGCGGGCGGATTCTCTACGTTCTGACTGGGACCTACGTCTACGACTCCGTTATCTTTCTTCGTCACCAAGGCTACGGTTACCATAGCCGCGATAGCTATAAGACAAACTCCCATAATGATGTAATAGACGTTTTTTTTCAGAAAGGTCTTAAGCTTTCCGTTAGTTGCTCGTTTCTTTTCCATAAATATACCTCCAAAAGTACGGCTTTTTGTTGTCCCTACGATTATGAACAGAATTTTTTTCTTTATACCCCGTAAAAAAAATTTTTATCGTACGCACGTCCGTACTTTTTCGATTCCGTCGTATTTACCGAAAAAAACTTTCATATTATAAAGCGTGAAGCTTAAAAAAATAAACTTTTCAGGCAGATTTTTAATAATAGCGCTGGTAACGGCAATAATGATTCCCGTCGCAGTATTCCCCGACAGATACGTTCCTTCGGTAAGCTACGGCTTGAACTTGTTCGTCCTCAACGTTTTTCCCGCGCTGTTTCCGTTTTTCTTCTTTTCAACGGTATTATCCAACCTGAATTTCGGATACGACCTCGGTATGGTGGTAAAAAAACCGTTGAAAAAGCTCTTCAACGCTCCGCCGCTTGCCGGATACGTATTCGTGATGAGCTTGCTGTGCGGTTATCCCGTCGGCGCGAAAATACTCGCCGACTTTTACGACAAAGGGCTCGTTTCCTCTGCAGAAGCTAAAGGCGTCGCCGCTTTTACCTCTACGTCGGGACCTCTGTTTATCGTCGGGACCGTCGGCGTAGCGATGTTAAACGATAAAACCGCCGGTTTTTTAATTCTTGCCGGTCACTATGTGGCGTCTTTTCTGAACGGATTTTTGTTTCGCCGAAAAAAGTCGGACTCCTCTACGGAACCCCTCGCGCCGATAATTAAAAGCGACGCGGTGTTAAAAAACAGCATTACTTCCGCGCTTGCGTCCGTCGCCATAGTCGGGGGATATATCGCGGTGTTCAATCTGCTCGTCGATATGTTTTTCGACGCGGGAATAATACCGTTGTTTGCCGCTCCGATAAAATTTTTCGGGGTAAATAGCGATATGGCGGAAGGGATAATATCCGCCTTCATAGAAATAACGAGAGGATGCCTTATGGTGTCGCAATCGGGATATCCGATACAAATTACCGCCCCCGTATGCGCATTTTTAATTTCTAACGGCGGACTCAGCATAACTATGCAAAGCCTGACCTTTCTCGGCAAATGTAAAATATCCCCCGCGTATTATCTCTTGTTCAAGACTACGCAGGGGATATTGGCTTTTATTATATGCTTCGGGCTTTGCGCCCTTATGCAATAATCAGCTTCCTCCCGATATGTCGTTCAGTTCTTCCACCGCCCTGTCTATGCCTGCGGTGAGGTCGACGAGGCTTTTTCTTACGCTGTTGAGCATAGCCGCGACGTTCCGTTGCGTTCTGTCCTCTATTTCCTGTTTGTATGCAAAAGCGTCCCGAACGGTTTTGTCCGCTATCGCTTTCGCCTCTTTGATTACGGTGCTTTCGTCCAGAATCTGCTCTTTGCGGATTTCCGCGCTGTTTACGATTTCCTGCGCTCTTTCTTGGGCTTCGAGACAAAGGTTCGTTCCGTCCGCTTCGTTAAGCGCAAATCTTATTCTCTTTATAAGGGAAAGAATATCGTCGCCGTTAACGACGACGCCGTTGCCCATAAAGGTCTTTTTTCCGTTCATCACTTCCGTTTCTATAAAACTAAGCAGCAACTTTACGTCTTCCATATCTACTCCTTAACGAATTTTATCGCGTCTTCGCACACAAGACCGGTCAAAGACTCTCCCGATTTATACCTCTCTTTAACGAGCGTACTGCTTATTTCTTTGTCCGCGGCGTCGATAAAAAGAGTTTCTACCTCTCCGTTTTCACGGTTGAAATCCGCCATTTCCCTTTCGTAGGCAAAATCGGCTTCGTTTCTTACTCCTCTTATTATATATCGTATACCGTGTTCCCGACAATAGTCAATAGTCATTCCCTCGAAATATTCGATTTTTACCCTCTTTTTATGTTCTCGAAGAGAGTTTTCGATAATTTTCAGTCTGTTTTCGACGGAAATAAAGGCTTCTTTTTTTTCGTTTATCAGCATTACTACGTAAACCGCGTCGAATTTTTTCAATCCTTCTTCGACAAGATATTTATGCCCCAAAGTGAAAGGATCGAACGTACCGGTAACCGCGGCTTTGGTAAAATTGCGATACACGTCGAGTCGCACGTTGCCGTAAACTCTCTTCGGCTCTCTGAAATACTCCCTGTCCGGCAATTCCTCGTCGGAAGCGGAGCTTTCCACCGTTATTACGCCGTTTTTATTCAAAAAATCGTACTTTTTGATACAGCTTAATATCTTTTCTCCCTCTTTGTAACGATACGGAGGATCGCATATAACGACGTCGGCTTTGACTCCGCGCGTAGCCAACCGTCTTATACAGTCGGCATAATCGCCTTTTATTATCTCGTATTCCGATTGGTCGCAAAACGCCGTATTCTCTCTGACGAGGGCAAGAGATCTGTTGTCGATATCGCAAAAGTAAACTTTTTTCGCACCTCTGCTCAACGCTTCGACTCCGAGACCTCCGCTTCCTGCGAACAAATCGACTACTACCGCGCCTTCAACGTCGCAACGGAGAATATTGAACAGACTTTCTTTTATTTTATCCGTCGTGGGACGGACGTCGTTACCTTCGGGGCTGACGAGCCGTCTGCCACGGTATCTTCCGGCTATTACTCTCATATCCTATTTATTCAACCTGTTTGCGTTTATAAGACACCCGGCTTTTATTATCTCTTTTTCTCTGTCCGTAAGAGAATCTACCCTTAAATTTATGACAAAATTCTTGTCTCCGCGTACTACTACCGCTTTTATTTTGCCTTCGTCTAAAACATTTGCAACCTCCTTTATCGCTATTATATCTCCGTTTTTGAGGTCGTCGCCGTCGTAAAGGAAAGGTATCATTCCCCAGTTTATCAGATTGCTTCTGTATCTCTTTGTGGCGTATTCTTTAGCAAAATTGGCTGCGCCTCCCAGAACTCTCTGACAGGAAGCCGCCTGTTCTCTCGCGCTTCCGTCTCCGGGTTTTACGGCGAATATCGCGCTCCCTATCGAAAAATCGTCCTTTATCCCCGCCACGCAAGCGGCGTTGACGTATTCTGCCGGCAATTCCTCCGCTAAGGCGTCGGCTTTGATTTTTTTTGCGTTGCCGACGTAATCGGGGCGTTTTCTTATCAAAGTAAATTCGGCTAAGCGCATAGGATTGGAGCGGTACGAGCTGGTCTCTCCGCTGGGAATAAGCTCGTCGGTAGTGGTGACGGGATCGTCGATAACGGCGGCGAGCTTTATAAGCATATTCTTTTTCAACGGCTCGATTTCCGGCCAGTCCGCTATATTAGGTCCGTAAACGAGAGGATAGCTCTCGTCCGCTTTTCCGAAGCAATCGGTGACTCTCACTTTATAAACGGCGTCGTCATAAACGGCTTTCTTCTTTTTGTAGGTATAATCGACGTCGGTGGCAGGTGTGAGGAAGCCTCCGTTCCTCGCGGTAGCGGCAATGCTTCTTGCGTCCATAAGGGCTACGCAGGCAAGTTGACCTTCGCCCGGCTTGCTACCCTCTCTCGACTCGAAATTACGCGTGGTGTGTCTTATCGAAAAACCGTTGTTCGCAGGCACGTCCCCGGCTCCGAAGCAAGGTCCGCAGAACGCCGTCTTTACGTTTACTCCCGACTCCATAAGCTCGGCGAGATAACCTTTTTTCGACAGGTCGATATATGCGGGCATACTTCCCGGATAAACGCTCATAGAAAGCTCCTTACCTATTCCGTGCCCCCTTAAAATAGCGCAAGCCTCTTCTATATTATCGTACGTACCTCCGGCGCAGCCTGCTATTATCGCCTGGTCGACTTTGATTTTTCCGTCCACGATTTTATCGGTAAGATTGAATTTCTTACCCTTCATAAGCTTGCTTCCCTCTTTTTCGCATTCCGACAGTATCCCGTAAGGATCGGCAAGCAATTCCCGTATGGTATATGCGTTGCTCGGATGGAAGGGTAAAGCTATCATCGGCTCTATTTCCGACAGATTTACTTTAATGGCGGAATCGTACATACATATTTCTTTCGGCTGCAACGGACAAAACTCATTTCCCCTGCCGTGCTCATTAAGGTATTCCGAAACCTTGTCGTCGGTTATCCAAACAGAGCTTAAACAGGTGGTTTCCGTAGTCATAACGTCTATGCCGTTTCTGTATTCGACGGAAAGGTTTTTTATTCCGCTGCCGAAAAATTCCATAACCTTATTCTTTACGAAACCGCATTTGAACGTTTCTTTTATTATGGTAAGCGCAACGTCCTGAGGTCCTACTCCTTTTTTGGGCTTCCCCACCAGCTCGACGCCCACGACTTCGGGATATTTTACGTCGTAAGTCTGTCCGAGAAGCTGCTTTACGAGTTCTCCTCCGCCCTCGCCTATAGCCATCGTCCCTAAGGCTCCGTATCTCGTGTGCGAATCGCTGCCGAGAATCATTTTTCCGCAGCCTGCCATTCTTTCGCGCATATAGCTATGGATTACTCCCTGATGCGCCGGCACGTAAATACCGCCGTACTTCCTCGCCGCCGAATATCCGAAATTGTGGTCGTCTTCGTTTATCGTTCCGCCTACGGCGCAAAGACTGTTGTGGCAATTGGTCAAAACGTACGGCAACGGGAATTTTTTCAGTCCGCTCGCCTTTGCGGTCTGTATTATTCCTACGTAAGTTATGTCGTGAGACGCAAGGCAATCGAATTTTATCTTCACGCCCTTACCCTTTTCGGTGGGCTTGTTCTGATTGTGCGCGTCGATAACGGAATACGTTATCGTTCCTTTATAAGCCTCGGTTGCGTCGGGAACAACGGATTTGCTAACCCTTTTTCCGTTGCGATAGTAAACAGGTCCTTTGGTAAGTTTTATTTTCATTTTTTCTCTCCGTTTATTTTTTTTGATTGTCTTTGAGTTCTTTAACTTTAAGTCTTGCCATTGCTCGCGCTATTGTCATTTTGCTTACGCGATAATCCGCCGTATCCGTAGCTTCGCGCATTTTTTCGGTATGCTCGCGTATCGCGCGGTTGACTCTTTCGTATTCTATTTCTTCCGGCCACTCGAAGGTCTGACACAGAATGAACACTTTGTCCTTATCCACCGTGACGAAGCCTTCGCCGTTGGCACAGAACAAGGTTTCTCCGTCCTTTCTTATCCTTACCATATCGGGCACGAGCGCGATTACTACGGGAACGTGGTCGGCTAAAATTTCCGTTTCTCCGTCCACGGCTTTGACGACTACCGAATCCGCTTCTCCCAGAAAAAACCGTCTTTCCGGCGTTAACATTTCCAGAACGAATTTTTTCATTTTGCGTCCTTTTTATAGCGGGCGACGATTTCGTCGGCGTCGCCGGCAAAGAGAAAATAGCTTTCCGGAATATCGTCCATTTCTCCGTCGAGTATTCTTTCCACGCTTTCTATAGTCTTTTTTAACGGTACGAATCTGCCTTCCATATTGGTATAGACGCTCGCCACGAAAAACGGTTGCGAAAAGAATTTTTGCATTTTTCTTGCTCTGTAGACGGTCTTTTTGTCCTCCTCGGACAGTTCTTCCATACCGAGAATGGCTATTATATCCTGCAAATCCTTATATCTTTGCAACAATTCCTGCGTGCGCCTTGCCGCCTCATAGTGTCTTGCTCCGACAACGGAGGGCTCCAGAATTCGGCTCGACGACGCCAAAGGATCGATAGCGGGATAAATACCCTGCTCCACCACCTTACGCGAAAGGACGGTCGTAGCGTCGAGGTGGCTGAAAATAGCCGCAGGCGCGGGATCCGTCAAATCGTCGGCAGGCACGTAGACCGCCTGTATGGACGTTATCGCGCCGTTTTCCGTGCTTGCGATTCTTTCTTCGAGCATACCGAGCTCTTCGTTAAGGGTAGGTTGATACCCCACCGCGCTCGGCATGCGCCCCAACAACGCGCTCACCTCGCTACCTGCCTGAACGTAACGGAATATATTGTCGATAAACAATAACACGTCCTGTTTTTTTACGTCGCGGAAATATTCCGCCACCGTCAACCCGGAAAACGCCGTTCTCATACGTGAACCGGAAGGTTCGTTCATCTGCCCGAAAATGAGAGCGGTATTATTTATTACTCCGCTTTCCGTCATTTCGGTAATCATATCGTTGCCTTCGCGACTGCGTTCTCCCACGCCAGTGAACACCGAATAACCCTTATATTCCTCGCTTATATTTCTAATAAGCTCCAGAATAAGCACCGTTTTCCCTACGCCCGCGCCTCCGAACAGTCCTATTTTTCCACCCTTGGCGTATGGCGTGAGCAGATCGACGACCTTAATGCCCGTTTCAAAAATCTTCGTGTCGACCGAAAGCTCCGTTATCGCGGGCGCCTTTCTGTAGATACTCCACCTGTCCGCGCAGTCTATTTCTCCTTTGTTGTCGATAGGCTCGCCCAATACGTTCATTACTCTTCCGAGCACGTTATCTCCCACGGGTACGGTAACCGTTTCGCCGGTGGCTCTCACTTCCATTCCGCGGCTTAAACCCTCAGTCCCCTTAAAGGACAAGGTTCTGACGACGCCGTTATTAAGATAACTCTCCACTTCGAGAGCAACCGTTTCTTCTCCGGCGCGGACGTTGAGTCTCTCGTACAGCTTCGGAATATATCCGTAAAACTGCACGTCCACTACCGCGCCGATAATCTGTACGATTTTTCCTATGCTGACCGATTTTTGCATATTTTACTCCGTTTCCAACAAGGATACCGACAATTCGGTAAGCTCAGTGGTTATTTTTTCCTGTCTGGCTTTGTTGTAGCTGATTTGCAGACTCTCTTTCAGCTCCTCCGCGCTTTCGGTAGCGGAGTTCATAGCTCTCATCCGTTCTAGATGCTCTGCGTATTTGGCTTCCGTAATGCAACCGTAAATCATTCCGATAATATACTGCGGAACGATTATCGCAAACACGCTCATAGGCGACGGTTCGAAATCGAGTCTCTTTATATATTCGTTTTCTTTCCGTATCTCGAAGTCCTGCTTCAATATCGGCAACAATTTTATCGACGTACATTCCTGCCTGCTCTTCGTAACGAGACGGGTAAATATGACGTCGACTTCGTTTATCTCGCCGTTTTTATAGTATTCGGCTATATGCGTGGCGATTATCCTCGCTTCCTCCAGCGTACCTTTTTCCAGGGATATCTTCCTGACGTCCCCGTGCCCGACGAAGCTGCGATAAACTATATCTCCCGCGCAAAAAATAACGGCGTCTTCTTTTATCACGCTATGAGCAAATTCGTTCAAAGCGTGGTTGTAGTCTCCCGACAAGCCCTTGTCCGAGCCGATAATAAGATAGGCTTTCTTTCCCTTCCTGTTGCCGTCGAGATAAGGATGAGGGGAATCGGTCGGCTCGGCGTTATGAATAATATCCCCTATTATTTCGCGCACCTTGACAAAATACGCCTGACAGTCGTTGTACCGCACGCTGGCTTTTTGCATCTTGGACGCGCTGATAAGCTCCATGGCTCTGGTTATTTTCGCCGTCTCGGACACGCTTTTTATTCTTGCCTTTATGTCCTTAACGCTTTGCATATTTTTTCTCGTTGAAATAGTATGCGTTGTAATTTTTGAGATTGTCTTCGATTGCCTTTACCGTTTCGTCGTTAAACGCTCCGGTTTTTCTCAGATTTTTCAGCATACTGTAATCGGTATTTACAAGGAAATGATAAAAACCGTCTATATAACGCTTTATTTCACCCTTTTCCACGCTTTCGGTCCCTTTGTCGATAAGATAGAGAGTTATCGCTTCGCGATCCACGCTCATAGGCTCGCCCTCTCTCTGTTTGAGTATTTCCGTAACCTTTTCCCCTTGCGACAGCACTTTGCGCGTATCTTCGTCCACCTCCGCGCCGAACTGAGTGAACAGAGCCATCTCGCGGAAATGCGCAAGGTCGAGTCTTAATTTGCTGGAAAGTTTTCTTATAGCCGGATATTGCGCGCTTCCTCCGACGCGGCTTACCGACAAGCCTACGTTTACGGCAGGTCTTATTCCCGCATGAAAAAGCTCGCTTTCCAGATAAATCTGCCCGTCCGTTATGCTTATTACGTTGGTCGGAACGTATTGAGAGATATCGCCTGCCTGCGTCTCTATTATCGGAAGAGCAGTCATGCTTCCGCCGCCCCTTTCTTCCGACAGCTGCGCGCTCCTTTCAAGCAATCTCGAATGGATATAAAATACGTCTCCGGGATACGCTTCTCTGCCCGACGGACGTTTTAACAACAAGCTTATCGTTCTGTAGGCGTTGGCGTGCTTGGATAGGTCGTCGTAGACTATTAGGACGTCTTTTCCTTGTTCCATAAACTCTTCGCCTATCGCGCAACCGGTATAAGGCGCGATATACTGCAAAGCCGCCGAATCGGACGCGGTGCTTGCGACGACTACGGTATATTTCATGGCGTCGGCTTCGTTCAATCTCGCGATAAGCTTGGTTATCGCGCTCGCTCTCTGCCCTATCGCCACGTAAATACATATCACGTCCTTTCCGCGTTGATTGATTATCGCGTCGATAGCGATACTGCTTTTTCCAGTCTGCCTGTCCCCTATTATCAGCTCTCTCTGCCCTTTGCCTATAGGCACCATACTGTCTATCGCAAGAATGCCCGTTTGCAACGGACGAGAAACTTTAGCTCTGTCTATAATAGCGGGAGCGGGGCTTTCTATCGGTCTTACCTTGTCGAAATGCAATATGTCTCTGCCGTCGACGGGTTTTCCGAGAGGATTGACGACTCTTCCTAAAAGAGCCTCTCCTACAGGCACTTCGACTATTCTTCCCGTACACTTTACGATAACGCCGTATTCTATGCCCCGATTGGCGGTAATGAGCATAGCCTTAACCGAATCCGTCATAAGGTTCATCGCCACGGCGTATCCGCCCGTACCTATCTCGAGCAGCTCGTAATATCTGCAATTTTTCAATCCTTCCACCGTCAATATCCCGTCCGCGCAGGCAGTTACTCTGCCGTAATTTACGGTATTGGGCTCGGTGGACAGCTTGCCGAGAAGCTCGTGCTTCCACATCGAAGGCAGCTCTCCTTTCGCTACCGCCTCGGTAACGTAAGAATTACTGTCGTTGAAAAACGAGAAAAGCGCGGTGGCTACGCTTCCGTCGAAAACGGTCTCTCCGTCCTCGATTACCACGCCACCTATAAGATTTTTTTCCTCGACGTAAACTATTTCCGGCTCTTCGTCGGCGTAACGCGCGCGGATAAAGTCCTCGAGCTTTTTGCGCTGCGGAACGGTAAGGCTTATTGAAGCTTTGACGGTTATTCTACGCATCTTTGCCGTTTTCCTCGTCCTTCTTTTTTATTCCCTGCAACAGGTTTTCTATCATAACGTCGTTATCCGCGGTACCGAATTCCCGTCCGATAAGCTTTTTGGACATATCCACGGCGAGCTCGGATATAGAATACTCCAGATTTTCTCTTTCCTTCTCCCGCTCTTTTTGCCCCTCTTCAACGGCGCGTTTTTTTATTTTTTCGGCTTCTTCGTTGGCGCCGTCCAATATTTCCTGCGCCTGAATCATAGCGGTAGCGTGCGCTTCTTCCGCTATCCGAACGGCTTCTTCATGAGCGTCGTCGATTATCCTTTCGGCGTCTTTTTCCGCGCTCTCGGTCTTTTGAACGGCGTTGCGATAACTCTCATCCGCCGCTTTATACCTCTCTTCGCGGTTTTTCATAAACTTTTTTACAGGCTTGTAAAGAAGTAGACGCAACGCCACCAGCAAGATAACGAGGTTGAGCAAATGCAACAGGAATTCCTGAACGGTAAGTCCGAGAATTATTTCCTTAGCAAAAAAATCCATTCTTTACCCCTTTATTACAATTTGATTACCATAAGTATGGCTATAAGCAAGCCGTATATAGCGGTGGTTTCGGCGAAAGCAAGTCCGAGCATGAGAGTAGTGCGGATTTTGCTCTCGGCTTCCGGCTGACGGGCTATGGATTCCACAGCCTTACCGGTAGCTATACCCATACCTATGCCGGCTCCGATACCGGTGAAAGCGGCTATTGCCGCGCCGATTGCGTAAAACGCTTCGCTTGTTATGGCGGAAAGTAACGATAACATAAGAATACCTCCTCTTAATCCGTCGCCTCTGCGATAAACAGAGTGGACAATGTTGCGAAAATATACGCTTGTATAAAAGCGTGAAACAACGTGGTAATTACGCTCACGATCACGGGGACCACGAAGGACGTGAACAGGAACGAATAGACGAGCTCCGTAATGAGAAGTCCGCTCATAATAGAGCCGAACAGACGGAACGACAAGCTGACGGGCACAGCCAGATCCGTCACTATGTTGATGGGGTTAAGATAATGCTTAAATCTTTTCTTGCCTTTTGCTTTGAACCCGAAAAAGAATATAAGCCCGAAGCAAGACACGCCCATAGCTACGCATGCGTTGAGATCCGCCATAACGGGACGGAACCCGAGTAGCTCTACCAACGTGCCGACTCCTATATACAATGCGGTAACGGCGATATATCCCCCTATCGCGCCGGAATACTTGCCGTCCGCCATTTTCGAAAAACCGCCGACGAAGGTTTCCAGCACCGTCTGAACCTTTCCCGGCACGTCTTTAAGTCTGCGGATTACCGTTAACCTTAAAATCACGGCGACGATAATAAGAATCGCAGATACGGCGAGCGCGGTAAAAAAGGACGGATTGACCATAATCCCCGTTCCGAAAAGATTGACTTTTTGCGGCGACAACGCTTCGCTGAGACGTTCGTTTACGTCGGTTGCCGACAATAAAAAGCTCATTGCATTACCTCTGTATATTATTTAAGTATATATTTTAATACGCGCGCATATAATTGTCAAGTTTTCAAAAATAGGTTTACCGTACGCGCAATGTAAAAAAGCCCGCACGGAATACGCGGGGACTTTTTCCATAAGTAAATCGACGTAAAACTTATTCCGTTTCCATACGGACTCAAGAAAGCTTTCCTTTAAGAAGATCGACGGCTATAAGATATCCGTCCGTTCCTTTCCCCGACACCTTTTCGAAGGCGTACAGTCCGACGTAGCTTGTTTTACGGAATTCTTCCCGATTGTCCACGTCGGTAATATGAACCTCTACGGTAGGTATTCCGACGGCTTTCAACGCGTCGTAAATAGCGACGCTCGTGTGCGTGAAGGCTCCGGGATTTATAATTATTCCGTCATATTTTTTATATGCTTTTTGAATAAAATCGACGATTTTCCCCTCATAATTGGACTGAACGCATCGTATTTTTATTCTCTCCGATTTTGCTTTTTTCGCTATCTTTTTTATGAGGGACTTATAGTCCTCTCTGCCGTAAAGATCGGGCTCTCTTATGCCGAGCATATTGAGATTAACGCCGTTTATCACAAGTATTTTCATATTCCTTTATAACTCCTTTTACGCAGTAATCTACGTCGCCGTCGTTGCTGCAAACGCCCTCTTTTATCCTTTCGTATATCGGTCTGCGCTCGTTGAAAAGCTCCTCTATCCCCTTTCTGCGAGAAATAGGTCTGCCGTCGGAAATCAACTTCTTTATATCGCGTTGCAGATATATGAGAACGCCGTTTTTTTTCAAAGCGTCGACGTTAGTTTCCCTTATTACCGCGCCGCCGCCTACGGAAATTACTT
>JBJFAO010000034.1:0-3663 GCA_051887955.1 Christensenellales bacterium | reverse complement strand
ATAAAGGGTATTCGTCGATGATCGATATGTGGACGCACGTTATGCCCAGCGAATTTACCGATTTGGACGATATAGAGGTAGAAAAGTTGTTCAATAAAGAATTAAACAAAGATACGGTAAAATATTGGGCTAAGCAAGTTATTAAAGTGGTACGCAATCTCGGCATACCCACCGACAAAGTTCTTGAATTTCTGTCGAAGCATATCTCGGAAGAAAGGGTGAGAGCGTCCGACATGGATTTCGGTATAGTAACGTATTCTTTATCGGACAGAGAGCCTCTGGAAATATTTATCGAGGATATTCCTATAGGCAGTTTGCACAATTATCTTCTTGCAAGCGCATATTATCCGGCTTTCAGGTTGGAAAAGCTTGACGGAAAATTTTTTATAGACGGCGGTGTTTACGATAATATGCCCATAGCTTTTTTGGCTCAAAAAGGATACGGTAAGATAATAGCCGTAAGGACCATGAGTAAAATGCCTTACATAATTCCGGAAAGAACCGATTTGGATATTGATTATATTTGTCCTTCCGAGGATTTGGGCGGAACGATGCAGGTTTCGGCAAAAATGATAAATCGCAATATAAAGCTTGGATATTACGACGCCTTGAGATATTTGAGAGGATATACCGGAAAGCGGTATTATATAGACGGAAATATAGAAGAAGTGGAGAAAGCCGTATTTTCTGCGGCAACCAAGCTCGACAAATCGTCGGTGTATAAAGAATTAGAATCGCTTTTTCCGACGGAAAAAGAAGAAGAAAGCTTGATTGAGTTTCTCGAATACTATGCCGATCTTTGCGGGTTGGAAAAATTTCGAATTTACAAACCGACCGAATTCGTTCAAAAAATAAGAATGAAAGCAGCCGACGTGGAAATAAACGATAACAAGTTATATCACATCGTGATGAAGGAAAGAATAAAAAAGGATAAATTATTTATAAGTTTAATGAAGGAGAATAAAAATGACTAAAGAAAAATTTTTCAACGGTGTAAAAAACCTTTGTAAAAGGTGGTTTATCGACGCTTTTTCGGGCATGGCGTCCGGATTGTTTTGTACGCTTATAGCCGGAACGATAATTTGCATGATAGCCGGATGGATAGGCAACAATTTTTTCGGGAATTTGGTTAAAAATTTCGGTACGGTAGCTAAAATACTTATGGGGGCTGGAATAGGCGTCGGGATAGCCTATAAGTTGAAAGCGAAGCCTCTCGTCGTATTTTCCGCGGCGGTAACTGGGTTGATAGGCGCTTTCGCTTTGAATTTCGTAGAAGGAACGCTTACGGCTGAATATTTCGGAGTCGTCGTCTTTGCAAAGGGTTTGCCCGGCAATCCGATCGGTGCTTACGTTGTAGCGTTATTTACGATAGAGATTGCGAATTTATACGCAGGAAAAACCAAATTTGATATTATTTTGATACCTATCGGTATGTTAACTTTGGCCCTTGCCGGTATATATATCGCTTGGCCTTTCATAAAGCTGATAGATCTTGTCGCAAAGCTCCTTGTTATTACTATCGAGGCAGGCACTACGGCTAAAGTCGTAGTAGGAATATTTATAGCGATCGTTATGGGCGTTTTGTTGACGATGCCTACTTCTTCCGCGGCTATCTGGGTGGCTATAGCGACCTCTAATACCGCCGTTGAGAATCCGGAGGTTTTTGCCATAGCCGGCGGAGCCGCCGTGGCAGGTTGCGCCGCCCATATGATAGGCTTTGCCGTGGCGAGTTTCCGTGAAAACAAATGGAGCGGATTGATTTCGCAGGGATTGGGAACAAGCATGCTGCAGATTCCCAATATTATGAGGCATCCTTTGATAATGGTACCGGAAATAATAGCGAGCGCTATAAGCGGTCTGGTCGCAGTATTGCTCGATATGAGATGTACTGCTGCCGGAGGCGGTATGGGTACGTCGGGACTCGTAGGATTATTCGGTGTTATCGACGCTTGTCAGACGTATAACGTAGCGGTTTGGAAATACGTGCTCGGAATAATTCTTTGTCTGTTTGTTATACCTGCCGGAGTAAGTCTGGGCGTGAGCGAATTTATGAGAAAAAAGAATTGGATAAAGCCGGGGGATATGCAGCTTGAACAATAATGCCAATAAAATAATTTTAATAGACTCTAACAGCCTGGTCAATCGCGCTTTTCACGCTTTACCGCCGCTTCAGCTGGTAGACGGCACATATACCAACGCAATATTCGGCTATATATCGATGTTGCAGAAACTTATCGTCGAGGAAAAACCTACGCACGTTTGCGCGATATTCGATTGTCGGGCAAAAACTTTTCGCCACAAAATGTATAGCGGTTATAAGGCGACGAGAAAGCCAATGGCGGAAGAGCTTGCGGCGCAGATTCCTTTATTGAAAGATTTGTTGTCCGCAATGGGAATAAAAATTCTTTTTAAGGAAGGCGCCGAAGCCGACGATATCATCGGAACGCTGGCAAAGAGATTTTCCGATGAAACCGTAATAGTTACGGGAGATCGCGATTGTTTACAGCTTGTAGACGATACGACGACTGTATTTTTAACAAAGAGGGGAGTAAGCGACGTTACAAAATTTACTCCGCAGGAGTTAATGCGCGTCGAAGGATTTACGCCGGAACAGATTATAGAATACAAAGGTCTGGCGGGCGACAGCTCGGATAATATCCCCGGTGCTCCGGGCGTAGGGCAAAAAACGGCTACCGATTTGTTGCATAAATACGGAGATATCGACGGAGTTTATGCAAATATCGACGATATATGCGGTAAAATGAAACAAAAGCTTATAGACAATAAAGAATTGGTTTATTTGTCTAAAAAGCTTGCGACTATCGATACTGACGTCGAGATAGAATGTAATCTTTCGGAATTGTCTTTCGGGTATCCCTTACCTTCCGAGGCTTACGATATTATGAAAAAATTGGATTTTCGGAAGCTTATAGACAGATTCGATTTTGAAAAAGACGATGAAAAAACTTTAGAAAAGCAGGATTTCGACGTCGAAAAAATTGCAATAGGGAATGAAGAAGAGCTAAAAAAAGCTGTTGAATCGATTGCCGAGGGGAGCAACGTGGCGATATGTTGGGAGCAGGACGTTTGTTTTTCCGACGGTAAGCAGAATTACGACGTTAATTTTACGAACGATCTTTTCGGGACCGGCTTGAGCGAAGACGCGGCTATAGAGATTGTAAAACCGCTTTTTTCCGAAAAATATCATACGGTTATGTTCGATGTAAAAAACGTCATGACTATCTTTTACGGAACCGATTGTGACGTAGAGTTGCCGTATGAGGACGTTTCGTTAAAAGCCTATTTGCTGTCTCCGGGCAGGTCTATAAAAGACGTAAGGCAATTATTGAATTCTTACGGATATCCTTGTAAAAATATTGCCTCCGAGTTGTTGAAATTGAACGATGAACTCGATATGGAGCTTAAAAAGCACGAATTAAAGGACTTATACGATAGAGTCGAATTACCTTTAATCAAATGTCTGTTCGATATGGAAAGGGTAGGTTTCAGAGTAGACAAAGACGTGCTTGAAGATTTAGATAAATGCTATACGGAGGAAATCGAAAGGCTCGTAGAAGAAATTTATCGTTTGGCAGGCGAAGAATTCAACGTAAATTCAAATAAACAGCTTGCTTATATACTTTTCGAAAAGCTCGGATTGCC
>JBJFAO010000033.1:0-3680 GCA_051887955.1 Christensenellales bacterium | reverse complement strand
TCGCACCGCAGGAGATCAGAATACTCTTTGCCGTCTTGCCGGCAGCCAGCTTGTATTTCTTGTACTAGTTCTTTTCAACAGGGAGAAGACGGAGCTGATAGCTTATCCCGTCCTTAAAAGCGGAAATTATATCGTTCCCGAAACCGTAGTCGAAATAAGACCGTACGCTTTTTACGGCGCGAAGAATTTGCTTTCCGTCGCCTTTAACGATTCTCTCGTTCAGATAGGCGATTATGCGTTTGCCGAATGCGATTTATTGACGGAAATAAACGTATCCAAATCCGTCAGGACGATTGGAGAGGGCGCGTTCTATTGCAGCGAGGGGAGCTCTCTCAATAACGTGAATTTCGATAAGGCGCTGGCGTTGCGCGTTATAAAAGACAAGGCGTTTTACGGCGCGGAAGCGGTACGCGGTATAGCTTTGCCGAGTACTCTGGAAGAATTGGGTTCGGCGGTATTCGGCGGGTGTAAATTGCTCGGGGAAATAACCGCGATGAACAGCGGGTTCTTCACCGTGGTGAACGGAGGTCTGTACAGCGCGGACAAAAAGATACTTTACGCATATCCGGCTTTGTACGGCGCGGAGGGCGGTTCGTCGTCGGCAAGCGTATATAATCCCGAAATTTCTATCGACCCAACCTGCAGTCGTATCCTTTCCGGCGCGTTCAGCTATACGAAAATCAGTTCCGTTATCATAAAGTCGTCGCTCAAGGTAGATGAAGGCGCTTTTTATTGTCCCACTTTAAGAAGGGTGTATATCGACGCCGAAAAGGCGGAGATGTACAGCGGCAGCTTTGCGTTCGAGCCGTCGATAATCCTCAACGCCGAAAAAATGAGCGCGGAAAAGCAGGAAGAGATAAAAGGACGTTTCCCCGGCAGAGTAAGCGTTTACGATAAGGATGAATGGGAAGGCGTGCGCGATTTTGAAAACAACTATATTTACGAGCTATATAAATATACCGATACGGTAAACGGAAATACCGTAATTAAAGACGGAGTGAGAATTCTCGGATCGCGTCAGAGCTCTCCGCAATTACATATCCCTTCGACGTTAAGCAATTATTCCGTGACCGCAATAGCCGATTACGCTTTTTACGGGGATAACACGATAGAAAAAGTATATCTTCCTTCCGATCTAAGGGTTATCGGCAAAAAAGCTTTCGGCAATATGAGCAAGCTCGACGAGGTGACGTTCAACGACGTCGTGGAAGAAATCGGGGACTACGCTTTTGCCGACAGTAAAAATCTGTCGTCGATAAATTACGGAGACGGTATGACGAAGGTCGTATCGTTCGGAGCGGGCGTGTTCGAAAATACCGCCTTTATCGAAGACGATAATCACGAATTTATAACGGTAGGTAACGTCCTCGTAAAATACACCGGATTTTCCACTGCGGTGGAAATACCCGACGATATAGGGTATATAGCGTCCGACGCTTTCGTCAATCACGGGGAAATAACGTCCGTCGAGTTCGGCGACAGCCTGAGCATAATCGATTCCCGCGCGTTCCAATATTGCGAAGGAATAAAGGAAATTTTCTTGCCTTCGTCCGTGCGCATAATAAGGGAATACGCGTTTTATAATTGCTCCGATTTGTTCTCCGTTAATTTCGGCGTGTCAAAAACCGATTCGGCGCTGTCCGTGGACGAAAACGCGTTTTACGGCGTTTATTCCGAGTCCGGAGCGGTTCTGGTATATACCGACAGCGAGCAATTTACCATAACCTACAGAATAGACTCTTCCGATTCCTATTCGTCGAGGGGCGTCGCGATAGTCAAAGCGCATACCGTAGACAACAGCACGAGGAATCGTTTCGCGGGTTGGTATGAAGACGAAGCTCTGACTGTTCCGGCGAAATTCCCGAGGAAATTAGAGGAGAACGTTACGGTGTACGCGAAGTGGATAGGCATAAACGAAAGCTCCGTAGGCATAGTTTATCGCCTTACCGAAGACGATACGTATGCCGTCAGCGGATACGAAGGAACGGACACCTACGTCATAGTGCCCGATACTTATATGGGAAAGAGCATCAAAGAAATCGACGATCGGGCTTTTTACGGTAAAAACGTATTGAGCATCGAGCTGCCGAACAACAAAAATTACGACGGGTCTATGAGTTCTCAGCTCAATATAATCGGAGAAGACGCGTTTGCGGACACAGGTTGGTACGAGTCTTATAGCGGAGATTTTGTAATGATAGACGATTTCCTCGTCAAATACAAGGGTAAATCGTCCGTCGTCTATATCCCCGACAACGTCCATAAAATAGCAAAAGGCGCATTCAAGAATAACGGATATATAGAAAAGGTAGTGTTCTCGGAGGGCGTTTCGGAGCTTGCCGACGAAATATTCTACGGATGCGTTTCGCTTAAGGAAGCGGTATTGCCGAAAGGCTTGCTCACGATAGGACGTTCGGTATTTTCCGGATGTACCGAGCTGTCCGATATAAATTTCTCGGATTGTAAAAATCTTAGCAGTATAGGCTACGACGCTTTCGACGGTACCGAATGGCTGAACGGATACGTCGATCCGTGCGTAATGATAAATACCACCCTTTATAGATATAAGGGGAATATGCGCTCGTTGCATATTTACAACGGGGTTACGAGCATAGGCGAAAGGGCGTTTTACGGCAACGTCGCGTTGAAAAACGTTTACATACCGCAAAGCGTTACCAATATCGGCGAAAGCGCGTTTGAAAATTCCGCCGTAGAGGAAGTCAATCTCTATGCGGGAGGGAGCAAATTGTCGCTTATACAGAAGAGAGCGTTCTATAACGCCGCTTACCTTACGGTATTGGATTTGTCCCTCGCTCCCGGGCTCGGATATATAGGCGAATACGCGTTTTACGGTTGTAAGCAATTAAAGACCGTAGAAATACCGGCGGGGACTGCGAATATGGGAGCGCATGCGTTCGAAGAAAGCGGAATAAATTCGGTTACGTTTGCGTCGGGTAGCAAGCTTACCGCAATAGCCGATTACGCTTTCAATAGCTGTAAGTCCCTTCACAAGGTAAATTTCGTGGGAGCAAGCAGTCTTACCTCGATAGGCGATTACGCTTTTTACAATTGTATTTCGCTCGAATATTTCGACAACGGAAAAGGCAAGCTTACCTCGATAGGAGATTACGCTTTTTACGGGTGCTCTTCCCTTTCGAAGTTCTATATAAACGAAGAAACTCTTGCCGAAATAGGCGATAAGGCTTTGGAGTCGGTAGGTTATTCGACGAGCGAACAGGGCTTTGTGGTGCTCGGCAACATACTTTTGGGGTATGACGGTTACGAAACCGAAGTTACTATTCCCGATAACATAACGACGATTTATAACGGCGCGTTTGCCGGCAATACGCGCGTCAAGAAGGTGATATTCGGCTCGAAGAGCGCGATAACGAACGTTAATTCGGAAGCCTTCAGGGATTGCGCTAATCTCAAGGAAATAAACTTCCCCGATAGCATAAGGTTTGTCGGCGACGACGTTGTTACCGGTACCGCATGGTACAACGATCAGGTGCGCGACGGCAAGGAGTTTATAGTTATTGCCAACACCCTTATAAAGTACAACGGTTCTGAGGTCAAGCGCGTAGTTATACCGCAGGAGATCGGCGTGATAAACCGCGGAGCTTTCGACGGTTGCGCCGTGTTCGACGTTTGTATAGGGGAAAACGTGCTTACAATCGAGG
>JBJFAO010000032.1:0-3694 GCA_051887955.1 Christensenellales bacterium | reverse complement strand
CAATTCTGTTCATAGTCCATTTTATCCCTTCGTAAAGACCGGCTATTCCGGGCGTGTTGAGAGTGCCCGCCTCCATACCTTCGGGTATTGTGTTAGGGTGCCTTATATCGAGAGAAGAGGTACCCGTACCGCCCAAAAGTCTTGCGGTAAGTCTTACGTCGTCACGAAGGAGAAGAAAGCCCGTGCCTTGCGGTCCGTGCAGCGATTTGTGCCCGGCGAAGGCGCACATATCGACGTACGTAAGGTCGGTTTTTACGTGTCCGGCAGACTGTGCGCAGTCCACGAGTATTTTTGCGTCGGATTCCGATTTTATCAGCTTTGACAGGGAGGAAATGTCGAAAGCTTTTCCCGTAACGTTGCTCATAGCCGTCATGACTACGAGAGAGGTGGGCGTCCTGAGGGCGCGCAGGAGGGAATTTTCGTCGGAATGGTCGATTAGCTTTAACGTTATTTTCCCGTCGTCGGCAAGCTTTTTTAAGGGGCGCAGAACAGAATTGTGTTCGTATACGGTAGCCACTACCTGCCGCGAAGGGTTGCTGCCGAATATTGCGAGATTTAACGCTTCGGTACAGTTTTTTGTGAATACCACGTTGCCGTCGAAAAAGCGTTTTTTTATTTCGTCGCGGCATTTTTCCACCAATATGCCGGCGCGTATGCTTTCGTCGTGACTGCTTCTTCCCGGATTTGCCGGTCTGCAAAGCTCTCTTAAAACGGCGCATTTTACTGCCGTCGGCTTAAAACGTGTTGTGGCGGCGTTGTCTAAATATATCATTTTCCTCCGAGTAACCTGTTCGGGCTTTTTTTAATATAAATGTAACAGGCTAAACCTATTATATTCATCGAACGCCGTAAATAGTAGTTATGCGAAAACCTTTCGTCCGCATATGGCGAGCAGAGGTTTTTTGAACATTTACGGACGGGTATGCAAAGGAGAAATTATTATGGACTATTTGGCGGTATTCCGTTCGAGAAGCGACGCATTGAAAATTTTGAACGAGCTCCGCGCGCAGAAAATCGCTTGCTCCGCCGTAAACACGCCCTCGTATCTCGGGCTCGGATGCGGAGTAAGCGTAGTGTTTCCGTATGTGTTGAAGGACAGAGTCGCGAAAATAATCTATTCTTGCGGAATAGGCTCGTTCGTGGGATTTTATCCCCGTTAGCAGGCGTTTTTAGGTCAAAAAACGACATTTGCTTGACACCGCAAAGGGTATATGTTAAACTCCATATAATATTATATAAAGCGCATATACCCGTGCGCGTGCAGGTAGGACAGGTTGAATTTTTTATCTTCGGAATTGAGAGCGGAGGATATTACGCCCGGAATATATTACACCACGGGCGCGGACTCTTTCTGGCTTGGAAACGCAGAACGCATTTTTCGCTCAAAAACCGGCGACGCTTCGTTTTCGTTGCATTGTTTCGATAAAATCAATTCGTTGGACGAGGCGTTTTCCGCGCTTGAGACCTACAATTTTTCCGGCGAGCCGAACGTCGTAATAGTAAAGGACGGCGATTTCCGACTTTCGGAGGGGGATAAGAAAAGGCTGTGCGGATACGTTTGCGAAGACGGCTATCTTCTGTTTGTGAACGCAAAATTTTTCGGCGACAATAAAAAAGAGGACAAAAAATCCGGCGCCGTATTATCTTTGGCGGAACGAAAGGTTTTTAACGGAATTTCTTGCGAAAAGTCGGATAAATACGCTTGCTCTAAGTACGCCGAAAAGCTTTTTCCGCACGGTATCGAGCCGAAAGCGTCCCTTCTTTTGTGCGATTATTGCAACTGCGATATGGCAAGAATATTCAACGAGGCTAAAAAGCTCGTCGACTATTGCGAGGGCAAAACGACTGCGGACGACGTCCGCGAAATCGTGACGGAAGATACCGATTTGCAGATATATATGTTTGTAAACAGCCTCGCGGACGGCAGGAACGAGCAGGCAAAGGCGCAGTTAAAACGCCTTTTGAAGAGGGGAGAAAGTCCTTCCGCGCTCCTCGCGGCAATCGTGTCGCAATTCCGCAGACTCCTTTATGCGAGTATGAGCGGTTTGTCGGATAAAGAGCTTGCCGACAGATTCGGAGTGAAGGAATATTCCATAACAAAAGCGAGAGAGAACAGAAAATTAACTAAAAAACAATTGAAAAGCGCCCTTGATACCCTCGTTTGTTACGAGAATAAGTTCAAGAGCGGATTGATGAGCGAACAAAGCGCGTTCGATGCGGCGATTGCGCGTCTTATCGCAAAGGAGACCTTATGAAGACGATTTTCAGCGACAAAACGATTGCGTTTTTACGCAAAATTCCCACGCCCGTGTGGTTTTTCGTGCTTGCCGCGACTTGTTTTTTCGAGCAATGTCACGACGTGATTTACCAGACGAAGGCAGTTGCGGAAACCTTCAACGCGGCTTTTGCCGAACAGGGATTGGAGATTTCCGTCAATTCGACCGCGCTGACGGTGTTCAGCTGTATACTGGAAGGAATAATCGAAGCGGCGATAATAGAATTGCTTTTTTATATAGCGTACTCGATACTTGCCCGTAGGTTTTATTGCGCCGTCAACAAAAGAGATTTTTCTTTCCGCTTAAGAATCCTGTTTATTATCGCCAACCTTATTTTGGGAATAATAAATCTTACGGCGTTTTTTGCATCGAACGTAAGTATGATTCTGTCGGCATGCACGGGATACGCCGTTCCCGCCGTTTTGCTCGCGTTGTTTTACGAGGATTTCCGGAAGAGGTTCGTCCCCAAACGCAATCACGCCAAGATGTTCGGTTTTATCGCCTGCATTTACGTAGGCATAGCTATGATATGGAGGGTAGTGAACGCGGTGGAATACACGGTGATTGCGGAAGCGGCGCGTTCGACGATAGGACTCGTTGCGGTCTGGGTAGATTTCGGCATAGTTCTTCTCTCCGCCGTAGGAGCGTATCTGAATTACAGACGGCTTGACAAAATTGCCAAAGAGCCGGAAGACAACGATTTGTTTATAGAAAAAGAGCCCGAAAGAAATACGATATTCAAGGATTTGGGATTTTAACGAGGTGGATTTATGGCAATAGGAATAGGCAACGTCGTTTCCGTCGTTTTTGCGCTGATGATTACGGCGCTCGTAATCGTGTTTTTCATTAAAAGAAAATCGCCTGCGCTCGTGATAGTTTACGCGGTTTCGATGCTCGTGTATATAGGAATTTTCGTAGCGTCCTGGTTTGTGTCGGGCATGTCCCTTGCGACGTCTCTTGCCAACGTGGTTGCCGTTTCTATGGGCGTGGCGGCGGTAGTCGTATATCAGAACGAATTCAAGAGTATGTTTTTCAGCCTTAGCAAGTTGACGGACAGAAAGCAACATTCGGAGAAATTCAGCAACGAAGAAATACAGAAATGTATCGAAGAGATAGTCAAAGCCTGTCAGACGATGTCCAAGGCGCGTACCGGAGCTCTTATTGTAGTCGCGCCTACCAAAATAAATCAATACGTGTTGGATTCGGGCGTGGAGGTCGGCGCGCTTCTTACGGCTTCCCTTTTGGAAAGCATCTTCAATACTCGCGCTCCCATGCACGACGGAGCCGTCGTCGTCAAGGGCAACAAAGTCGTTGCGGCAGGTTGTTTTTTGCCCCTGTCGCAGACGCAGTCGATAAGTAAAGACGTAGGCACTCGCCATCGCGCCGCTATAGGGATAACGGAGGAAAGCGACAATCTC
>JBJFAO010000031.1:0-3732 GCA_051887955.1 Christensenellales bacterium | reverse complement strand
ATCTGAGCCGTCGTAGAACCGGTAGTGGTAAAGGAAAGACTTGCCGAATTGCAATCGTTTATTCCTATATTGGTTATGGTAATCGTTCTGCCCTGATAGTTGCCGTTGTAGGTAGGCGCGTCGTTACTGAAGGTAGCGGAAAGCTGCCGTTTGGCTATAGACCAGCCGAACGAGGTTCCCGTACTGCCCGTCAACGTGTAATTCGACGCGTTCGCTCCCGACAAAGTAAGGTCCTTTGCCGTGTAAGAACCGACTACGGTAGCGGAATAATCCGTGCCTATCTCTATTAAACAGGTTTCGCTGCCGACAAGATTGCTTACCTGCGCCGTAACGGTATGCGGTAAAGAATCGTACGTCACCTTCGACGTGGAAGTGCCGTCGAGCTTCCAGCTTATCGTTACCACTCTGCGAGTTATGCTCCACTCCTGCGAAACGTCGGCAGGCAGCCTGTAGTTGGCGTTGCCGACGGAAGAAGCGGTCGCCGTAAAGGAGCCGACTGCGGATTTCGTGACGTCTCCCGTTATATTTATCGTGCACGCGTCGCCGTCGCAAAGGGAGTCTGCAGTGGCGGTAACGGTATGATTGCTGCCGTCGTATTGCTTTTCAAATACCGCGGAGCCGTCAAGCTTCCAGACAATTCCTATCTCTTTTTGTTTTATCGACCAGGTACGGCTGCTGTTTTCCACTCCGAGCTGATAATTGGAGTCGGTTATGGCAATCGTAGCCGTATAATTTCCCGCCGCAGTTTTTACGTTGTTCTTATAATTGATGGTCGGCGCGACGTCGGCTACTCCCAATCTCGTGCACAGCGCGCTTTCGTCGAGAGTAGTCGTCAGCGTGTAGGGCGACTTGTTGTAAACAAGCTCGGTACTTCCGTGCGTGTACGTTCCGCTCGACGGAGACGCCGCGTCGTTCCGATACGTCCATACGCCCGTTCCGGTAATGACTTTCTTTTCTATATAAAAGTCCGCCGGCGACAAAGAACCCTCGTAAGAATAGTTTTTGTTCTCTTCGGAAATACTTCCGCTTAAATATACGATACCGTCGAACTTGATACGATAGCTTCCTGCGTCAACGGTTTCTCCCGCGACGTGCGAGCCGAGATAATCAACGTCGGACGAGGTAAACGTATATTGTGTGGAACCGCTTCCTGCCACTACCTTCTGCCCGTTGGCGCGCGGACTGTCGGTGTTTGCCGCCGTGTCGTAATCGAAGAAATTCAGAGTAAAGTAAACGGTGTCTCTTGCATAAAGTCCGTCTATGGTAATGCTCGGATACTGATATCCGCCGTTATATGTATAAGTGCCGGTATTCCAGGTGGCGGTAATGACCTTCGCGCCTATTCCCCAATCGAAGTTCGTGACGGTAAGGGAATAGTTTTTCGCGCTCGATCCGGTAAGAGCGACGGCTTTCGCCCTGTAAGAACCTTTATTCGTCGCGGTATAGCAAAGAATCCTGTTTTCCTCTTTATTTCCGCTGCCGTCAAGCGTAACCGAAACGTCGTCGCTGCCCAAAGCCTTGTTGGAAACCGTCGCCGAAACGGTGTGAGCCGTCGCGTCGTAAACAACGGTGCTAAGTCCCGTACTGCCGTCGAGAGTCCAGCTCAGCGCTACCGCAATCGGAGTAATCTCCCAATTCTTGCCCGAAGAAGCCATCTCGTAGCAATCGGAACGGGCTTTCGAGCCGTCTATAGTAGCGGTATATCCGTACAAACCTGCGTCGACAGCGGTAAATGTTATCGTATAAGTTCCGTCTACGACCACTCCGGTGCCTTTCGTCGCCGCGGTTTTGCCGGAGTTGAGCGCAAACGAGAAATCTACGTTAGTCGAATAATCGGAGCCTATAAGACCGCTTACGCTGAACGTCATAGTCTGGGTGCCGCCGGTATATTCCGAAGCGGTATAAGAAGACCACGTCGCCGTCAACGTCCTTCTGTCTATCATCCATATACGGTATTTTTTATTGTCCTGATCGTCGATTGTACCGAGCGAATAACTGTTAGCGTCGGCGCCGGTAATACCCGTAATTACCGTCTTATAATTGTAAAGCGTTCCTCCGCCACTGCGGACTATAACTCTGTCGCTGTCCGAAGCCGTTTTCCACGTGCTTCCTCCGTCGGTGGAATAGTAGTGAGTGTAAGAATACGATACTACGTCGCCGGTATAGAGCTTGCCGTCGCCGGTCGTGCCTTGCGAAGCGCTTTCCGTGGCTATCGTCGCCGTAGGAGCGTGCGAAACGCCGTCGTAAGTAAATACGTTCATACCCCAGCTTACGGTATTCAACGCCTTTTTCGTAATGCCCCACGCCTGCGTTTTTGCGGAAGGCAACGAATAATTCGTATTCGACAGAGCGGTAGCTTCCGCCGTGTAAGAGCCTACCGCCGATTTGCTGTTGTTGTTGTAGGTCTTTACCGTTACGTCATAATTCGGTATTTTGTTCCCGACGGTGGCGGAAACGGTGTACGCTTGTTGACAATATACTCCGTTAAAGCCGGATACGCTGCCTCCCGTGGGAGTGCTTATCGACCAGGAAAGAACGGTGGGACGGGTGCTTATCTTATAATAACAGTTTTTGTATTCGTCTCCCGTCGCCCCGTTGTAAGCGTAGGTTATTTTATAGTTGTCGTTGTCTATCGATACGGTAAGACCGCGCGCGGTCGCGTTTACCCCGTTCGCGCAGGCAATAACGCGCATACTCTGATAGTTGCCCGACGTGATAGCCGCCGTCGCTCCGCTCGTAAACGTAGAGGTATTTTTGTCGTTGGTATAGAAACGGTTCGCCGAGCCGCCCGTAGCCGAAACGGTGAGATTTATCGTATCTCCCGAAACCACTCCCGCCGTTATCATGGCGTAAATACCTACGTCGCTGAACGCGGTCGGGTTGTTGTCTATAGTGACCGAACCGTTATAGTAATAAACGAACGGAGTCGCGCTCTTTCCGTTTCCGCTTTCCGGCGCTCCCCCTACCGTAGTAAAGAATCCGCTCGCATTTTTAGAACCGGCGTTATTGTAATAGCGCTGATTGAACGCAAACCACGTTATGGTCACTTCTCTCTTTACTATAGTCCAGTTTTCTTTCGTCACCGTCTGCGCGAGGTAATAATCGAGGTATCCGCCGCTGCTTTGAGTAATGCCTACCACTTTACCGGTGTACGTGCCCACGTTGGTGGCCTTTATCGTGCCCGACGTCGTCCATTTGTATCCGGTGCCGCGGTCGGCGGCGAGAAGATACGCCTTTGCTGCGTCGTTTATGTCGGGTATGGACAAGGACTTTTCCGTGCCGTCGTAGGTGTTGGACGGAACGGTAATGTCGTCCGCGCTTAACGCGACGGACTTTTTAGTCACCTTGCAGGTAGCCGAGGTCCCCGTAGCCCCTTCGAGAGTATAGTTTTCGTTGGTAAGAGAGGCTATCGCTACCGTATAAGTACCTACGTGCCTGATTTCCGTCACTGCCGAGCCGGAAACCTTATTGTCGTCCCACGTGCCGTTTTTGTCCCCTTCCGCCGCCGTGCCGTCCTTTATCGGTACGATAAAATAGCTGTACTGCGCGCCTACGTCGTCGGTGCCGACGCGGTTGGTTATCGTGGGCAGGAACGAGGTCTTTACGTCCGTACCGTTGTAAATAATGCTCGTCGTCGCGAAATTAACCGTAATTACGCGCGGATTGATAATAAGCACCTGATTGTCGCTGTTGCCGGCGATGGAAATACCGTCGAGATAATAGTTGTCTATC
>JBJFAO010000030.1:0-3746 GCA_051887955.1 Christensenellales bacterium | reverse complement strand
AACGGAGGAAAGCGACCATCTCAGCATAGTGGTAAGCGAAGAAAACGGTATAATTTCCATAGCTAAAAAGGGTATTCTGAGAAGATACATCACTCCCGAAAGACTCTCCGATATACTTTATGAAACGTACGGCGTTTCCGCACGTATGCATACGCAAAGAAAATAATAAAAACTAAAACTTAATTTACAACGGAGGAACCGATGAGCGTTATTGCTAAAAACAAAATTCTTTTACCTAAAAACGTGGATTTTGAAAATTGGGCGGTTATTGCCTGCGACCAATTTACCTCTCAACCCGAATATTGGGAAAAGCTTGCCGACTACGTTAAGGACAGTCCGAGCACTCTCAATTTAATTTTCCCCGAGGTTTATCTCAAAGGCGACATTACCGAAAGAGTGGAAAAAATAAACTCCGCCATGCAAAGATACGTCGACGAAGGCTTGTTCTACGAAGTGGACGGCTTTATTCTTACCGAAAGGGAGGTATGCGGCGGCAAAAAAAGACTCGGTCTCGTTCTGTGCGTAGATTTGGAAGAATTCGATTATCGCAGAGTGAGAGTTCCTATCCGTTCGACAGAAGACACGATACTCGAAAGGCTGCCGGTGAGAATGGAGATAAGAAAAAACGCTCCTATAGAGCTTCCGCACATAATATTGCTCGCGGACGATCCGGATAAAAAAATAATCGAACCTCTGTACGAGCGCAGAAAGGAATTTCCTCTTTTGTACGATTTCGACCTGAATATGAACGGCGGACATATAAAAGGATATGAAGTTAAAGACAGAGACGCCGTCGTCAAGGAATTCGAAAAATTGCTCGACAGGGACGAGCAGATTAAAAAATACGGCGTCGACGCAGGGATAATGCTCGCAGTTGGAGACGGCAATCACAGTATGGCGACGGCAAAGGAGCATTGGAACAAGCTGAAAGAAAACCTCACCGAAGAGGAGAGAAAAAATCATCCCGCGCGTTTTGCTTTGGTAGAAGTTCTCAACGTGTATGACGACGGACTTATTTTCGAGCCCATACACAGAGTAATAACCGAAGGCGGAGAGACGTTCGTAAACGAGCTGGAGTCCTCTCTTAGCGGAGAAGGAAGGTTGATTCTGTTAACGGCGGAAGGGGAAAAACGCGTATCCTGTCCCGAAAAAGCAAGCGCGACCATAACGGCGGTACAGAGCCTTATAGAAAAACTCGTTGCCGAAGGAAAAATAAAGGTGGATTATATCCACGGAGAAGAACATTTGAAAAACATAGTCGAAACTACAGGAGGAGTAGGCGTCGTTATGCCGGCTTTTGCAAAATCGGAATTGATAAATTACGTTATGAACGTCGGCAACTTACCAAAGAAAGCATTTTCCATCGGAACGGCGGAAAATAAAAAATACTATATTGAAGCGAAGAGGATTAAGTAGATGAACATTAAAGTTTGTAAATTCGGCGGAACGTCGATGGCGGATAAGGACGCTATTTTAAGGGTAAAAGAAATAATAGAAAGCGACAAGTCAAGGCGGTTCGTCATCGTGAGCGCGCCGGGAAAAAGGTTTTCCGACGATATAAAAATAACCGACCTGTTATATAAGTGTTTCGACAATAAAGACGAGCCTTCCTTTTCCGATTATTACGGAAAAATAAGGGAAAGATTTTGCGGAATAGTAGCTTCGCTCGACTTAAAAATAGACATAAACGCATATCTCGACGAAATAGAACGGGAGATTAAGAAGAGCAAAACTCCCGATTATGCCGCAAGCAGGGGAGAGTATCTCAGCGCGCGTATAATGTCGGAAGTGTTGGGGCTGGAATTTATCGACGCAAAGGATATAATAAAATTTACCGTAAAGGGTGCGTTCGACGCGGAAACGACCAACGATCTCGTATCGAAATGTCTGTCGATAAGCAAAGGAGCCGTTATTCCCGGTTTTTACGGGGAAATGCCCGATAAGACGATAAAGACCTTTACGAGAGGAGGAAGCGACTTTACCGGCGCAATCGTAGCGAGAGGAGTCATGGCTGACGTGTACGAAAACTGGACGGACGTGGACGGATTTATGACCACGGATCCGAGAATAGTAAAAAATCCCGTTCTTATCGACACTCTGTCGTACGAGGAATTGCGAGAGCTTTCGTATATGGGCGCAAGCGTTCTGCATCCCGATTCCACCTTCCCGCTTCAGGGGACTAATATACCGATAAATATAAAAAATACCTTCAATCCGTCCGCTCCCGGGACTCTTATAGTAAAAGATACCACGGCGAGAAACGGCAGACTTATTACCGGTATAGCCGGGCGCAAAGGTTTTACCACCATACTTATAAAACGCAATATGATGAACTCCGAAGTCGGCTTCTGCCGCAAGGTTTTGTCGGTATTGGAAAACTACAATATAAGCCTGGAGCATATGCCTACCGGTATCGACACGATGAGCCTTATAATCCCCGACAGCGATCTGGAAAACAACGTAGAATTCGAGCTTATTGAAAAAATCAGAGGGAAAGTCAATCCCGATTTAATATACGTTTATAAAGACATATCTTTGCTTGCTATAGTCGGACACGGAATGAGTCATCAGGCGGGAACCGCCGCTAAAGTGTTTATGGCTCTCGCCACGGCTGATATAAACGTCAAAATGATAGATCAGGGCAGTAGCGAAATAAACATAATCGTAGGGGTTAATACCGCGGATTTGGAAAAGGCGATAAGCGTAATTTATCACGCGTTTTTCTGAGAAAGAATATCGATGGAAGAAAAAAGCTACGTAATAATAAATAAAGAAGAATTGAAAAACCGCTCTCAATACGAGTGGTTCGATTCTTTTTCCAATCCGTGCTACGGTATGAACGTAAAAATGGACGTCGGAGAGGTCGTAAGAGTATCGAAGGAAAAGGCTACGAGCTTTTTTATCAACGTACTCTATCTCGTCGTAAAGGGGCTCGATTCCGTTGAAGAAATGCGCATGCGGCAGGTCGACGGAGAAATAAGACTTTATAGGTCGATAAATCCTGCGTTTACGGTAATGACGGAAGACGGCTTTTTCGTAAACGCGGGTTTTCCGGCGACAGACGGCTACCCGGAATTCTACGACCGAGCAAAAAAAGCCGTAGAAGAGAATAAAAAACGCAAAAATTCCGACGGAGAGTACAGCGGATCGGATTCTTACGACGAATACTATATCACTTGTTTGCCGTGGTTGTCTTACGAATCCATGACGCATCCGCTTTGCGACGGAAACGCGGCGTCTTCGTCCTGTCCCCGCGTTTGTTGGGATAAATTCAGGACGGAAAACGGAAAGACGGTTTTCGTTATGAATATTACGGTGAGTCATTGCTTCGTGGACGGCAAAAGGCTGTCCGACGCATTTATAAAAATTCAGGATAATTTTTACAGGGCGGAAGAGCTGTTGAAATAACGTCCGAGACAGATAAATATAATTAAAAAACCGTTTTGCAACGGTTTTTTTTTAATAGCTTCCGAGTATTACGGGAGTGCCCGCAATGACTGTACCGTCGGCTAAAACGGCTATTTGGAGGTTTATTTTTTCACCTTTCAGCCGTACGTAATTTTTCAGAAACGGACTCGAATAATAAAGAAGTACGACGTCGTCGTATTTTTCGGAAAACCTTTCCCGAGCGAGAAGATTGTTAATCAGTGAGTCGTAATCGCCGTTTTGCAAACGCACCGAAACGCCGTTTGCGCGAGATGAAAGGCAAAGGGAATATGCCTCGCTTGCGCTCAAATCGTATTCTT
>JBJFAO010000029.1:0-3763 GCA_051887955.1 Christensenellales bacterium | reverse complement strand
AAATTAGAATGATGCTCGCCAGCAAAAGCAGGACTTAAACGCTCAGAATATATAGAAAAATCCGAAGTATCTTTCAATCTTGCTCGACAATCAATTTTACATTCTGAAAAAACACCCGGATAAAACTTATTAGCGCAAAGAAGCATAATAGGATTATCGAAAGGTTTAATCATACTTACGGTACACGACAAAGTATCGTCCGACGGAGAGATAGATATATAATCGTCGACCTCTTCAGGCAAAGTATCGTCCTAAAAAGATAAATGCCATGTTGCCTTTTTTAAGTCTTCAAAATCTGTATCAAAAACTGCAGTTACTATATAAGAGTCTTTGTAAACAGAAGAAGCGTCCGCCATTTGCAAAGACAAACGCGGATTATTATCAAAAGTCAACTCCAACGTATTGACCGTCTCTTTAGCCTTTTCTATAAGCTCTTCGCCTTTCTCTTTTATTTCATCCGCGCCGTCTTTTAACGTCTGACACGCCATGCAAGACACCGCGAGAACTACCGCAAGGACGGCTATTGCAAAAATTGATATAATGTTCTTTTTCGATTTCATAATTACTCCTTTTATTTTTTCTTGACAGACGCTAAACGCTGTCATATAATGGAATAGAAATCAGTCAAGCCGAACTTAGTTTTCGGAAACCGATCGAAGGATCTCTCGGACTGATTTCTTTTTTTACCTTTTTCCCTTTTCCCATTGCTTATTCCATTTTTTAACTGCCGCTTTGTCCTTTTTTGATAAACGCCAATTTTCAAGCTTTTCGGGTGAGAAGTATTTCGTTTTATCCCACATAGGTTTTGAAACTCTCGATTTACGTTTATCTTTCGGTCTGTCCGGGTTTCAGTTCGGGTTCTTCGATAATTCCTTTCTTACCTTTAACCCAGGCATCTTCGGCAGAAACAAAACATACACCTTTGTTGTTTAGGCTATAATTGACACTTGACATATTTTACTCCTATTATTATAATGTTTTTACCAAGACTTCAAGAGAAGTCGCCCAAAGTGGTAAAGCTACGGTGAATTCGCGTAGACTGAGTGAGGAACTTATGGTTGAAAGAGTAGGCCCACCACTAACCGTCCGTTAATTCGGGCGGTTATTTTTATGTAAAAAAAACCGCTTTTTTGAAAGCGGTCGGTTTTTTGATGGTAGATATACGGTTTAATCGTCGATATGAACGGTGTTATTGGCGTTGCCCCAGAGTTTTTCGAGATTGTAAAAATCGCGCATGGCGTCGTTAAAGATATGAACGATGACCTGTCCGTAATCGACTACTACCCATCTGCCCTCTCTCACTCCGTCGCGACGGTATGCCGTAAGTCCCTTTTCCTCTCCCTTTTCATCGAGAAAATCGGTAAGCGCTTTTACCTGCGTGGTGCTTCTGCCCGTAGCTATTACAAAGTAATCGGTTACGGAAGTTTGTCCCTCCACGTCGATGACCGTTATATCCGCGGCTTTTTTCTCTTTGAGTAAATCTATTATCGTATCTTTAATTTCTTGTGAAGTCATATGTTTCTCCTATGAATTTATTATATATTATTGTAGTATTCCGCGCACTCTTTCGTCAAGGGGTAAATTTCTCCGCCTTTTGATATAAGATGCGAATAGGTGGCGTTTACGCAGGCTCTGAATCCTTCTTCAAAGTCGTTATCCATAATTGCGCGCAATTCATCCACTCCCTCGAAATTTCTGTTCGGTTCCAGCATATCCGCGCTGAAAACAAGCTTTTCGAGCTGCGTCATAGACGGTTTGCCCGAAGTATGATACCTTATCGCGTTCAGAATATTTATATCCTCGACGCCGTACCTTTCCCTTGCTCTGTCCGCACCGACAAACTGATGAACCACCGGAGCGGGCACTCCCTCCATTTTTACCGCCAGATGCTTTGCGCAATCGTGCAAAAGGCAGGCGATAAATACTTCTTCGTAAGAAAGCCTGTTGACTCCGGCAAAATCCTCTCCGTAAATAACCGTGGAGGCGCAATGCCTGAACGTCCTCTCGGGCACGTCTTCCCTGACGCTCTCGACGAGAGAACCGAATTGGCGGTACAGCCCCGATTTTTCGATTGTTTTTTTTACGGCCGAGCTTATATCGTCGGTATCCGTTCCCAATTCCACCGCCGCTTTTACGGCGGAACTCGACACGCGTTTTCCTTCGTACGGCAATATTTCTACACACGCGCCGTAATCTTTTTTCAAGCTTTCGACGTCGTCGTAAAAATTTCCTACCCCTCCTCGTTTAACTACCGCCAGCGTAGCCGCGTCGGCAATCTTTTGCGGATCGATCCAGGTATGAAAATTCTTTACGCTGTCGCCGCCCATCAAAAATACGCAGTCGCCGTACTTTTGCTTGAGTATCGGCAAAATAACGGAGGTGGGATTAGTCGTTCCTCTCTCTCTTTCTATATCGTCGATTATTACGTAAGGCAAACCTTCCGTTCCCGCGGCTACCATTTCTCTACGAGCCTCGTAGGAAGAAAAGAGCTTCTCTTTGTGCGGAGGCAGAAAGCTGGGCACTACCACTACTCTGTCGCAGCCGGCTTTGTGCGCGGCGATTATTATATTCAAGTGTTCGTTATGGAAGGGATCGAACGCCCCTCCGAATATTGCTGTCTTCATATTTTTATGATACCACTTTTTTTCGCCGTTTACAAGTTTATCCGTCACCTTTCAAGCAATAATATCAGTATGAAAAAATCGGATAAAATTATTATAACCGCGACGCTGTTCCTTCTTCTCTTCTGTCTGTCCTATATCGTGACGAAAGAAACCGTAGCCGCGATAATTATTGCTTTTCTGCTCACGATAACGATAATATACGCGTTTTTTCATTTGATGAAAAGGCGAATGAAGACAAAAAAAATACCGTTAAGCAAGCTCGAGGACGGTCTTTCTTTTATGGGAATATCGGAACAAACCAAACTCTTTTATTCTTCTTTGCCCGATTGCTTCGAGCCTCGTCTAATGGAAAACCATATAGAATTGACGGTAAACTGCGAAAAGACCGCTATTTTTCCCAATTACAAATTTTTGCCCTGTTCCAAAGAAGATATAGCCAGATTTTACCGTACATGCAAAGAAAACGATATAAAAAACTGCGTAATACTGAGTCGCCAAAACCCGCGTGAATTGTTGCTTTTCGCAAGGAGTCTCCCCTTTAACGCACGCTTTTTGCGTACGAAAGAAGTACGTGAATATCTGATAAAACACAACCTTATCGAAAAGGCTGTCATGCCTCGTAAAACGGAAAAAAAGAAAAAAATCACAGCCGAATCGATACGTCGGTTTTTCTCGGATTTTATCTCGAAAGAGCGAGGAAGGTATTTCCTTATCGCAGGCTGCAGCCTTGCCGTCGCCTGTATATTTTCCCCTTTTCGGATTTACTACGCGGTTTTTTCTTCCGTCAATCTTATTATTGCTTTGATTTGTTACGTAAAAGGCGCGATTTGATTAAAGCAAGTGTTTTACGTCCTTACGACTGCTTCTTCGGTAAATAACTATTTTGCTTCCCACGCAGCTTACCGGCTCCGCTCCGAGCCTGTCGCAAAGCTCGTCGCTTATTTCCCGCGCGCTGTAATCGCAATTTCTCAACACCGCGATTTTTATCAATTCTCTCGCTTCGAGGGCGGACGATATTTCTTCTACGATAACGCCGTCAAGCGCGTTTTTTCCCCCCTGAAAAATAGGATCGAGAGTCTGCCCCTTGCCGCTGAGTAATTTCCTCGTTTTGCTGTCCATATTATATTCTACTTAGTCCA
>JBJFAO010000028.1:0-3769 GCA_051887955.1 Christensenellales bacterium | reverse complement strand
GTTATGCTCGATATTCGTTTGCAGCTTCGGCGCGATGTGCTTCGAGACTTCGGGCTTCAAGGTGGAAGTCAAAGATTTTACTCTGACGAGAGAAATGACGCTTTCCTATAACGAGGGCAAAATAAACGGCAAAGAATTCGTTATCGGCGAAGAGACGTCCGTCGACGGTAAAACCGCAATCGGAAGCTATGCCGTTACTATGTACGTACCCGAAACGGCGACGGAAGAAAATCCTGCTCCCGTAGTATTCGTACTCCCCGGATTTACTCGTACGAAAGCCACTATGGCGCAGTACTGCATCGAATTGTCCCGCAGAGGCGCGGTCGTATTCTGTAGCGATCCCGGCGCGCAGGGGAGCACCACCGCCAATTCTACCAACGGCGCTAACGGTATAGAATATCTCGTTCAATACGTATACAACAACTCCGACGATTTCAAATTCTGCGATAAAAACCGTTTCGGCGCAATCGGACACTCCGCCGGCGGCGGCAACGTAATAACTCTCGCCGCGGATATGGCGGGCGACAGCTACGAAAACAGCGTAATCAAAGCCGTTTACAATTCCGGATATATAAAAACCTCCGCGGCTACCAAATTTACGAAATTACATTGTAACGCGGCTATGAGCTATGCTTACTACGACGAAGGAGCGTTCCGTTATCAGACCGACGCCACGTCCGTAGAGGTAATCAGCAAGCGTTTTATCAACGAAGTTAACGGAGCGGTTTTGGATAACGGCGAAGCTGTTTGGGATAAGGCGTACGGCAGTATGGCGGACGGCACCTATCGTATCGTTCACAGAGAGAAGACCAATCACTGCTTCGAAATGTACGACAAATTGAGCATCGCAAATACGATAAGCTTCTTTAACGAAGCGTTGGATATGGGTTCTTCCGTCGACGCTTCGTCCCAGATATGGTTCGGTAAAGAATTCTTTAACGGACTTGCTCTCGCATTCGCTTTCACCTTTATCATCGCATTGTGCGGAGTTTTGATGAACACGCCCTTCTTCGCTACCTTAAAGAACGGCGGAAAGGTTAACGGAGAATATGCGGATTCTTTCCGACAAATACCCGAAATAAAAATCCCGTCCGATACGGTTTCGCACAAAGTCACTTTCTGGACGACTATGATTTTGACGGCGATTATCGCTTGTCTCGACTATATTCCGTTGGCAAATCTGTCCATAGAAATCTTCCCGACCAGCAACCTCGCCAGCGTGTTCACGTTCACGTTCCCCGCGCGTATGGTTAACGCGATACTCCTTTGGGCATTGATTAACGGCGCGATAGGTTTAGTCCTTTTCTTCGGCGTCACCGCCGCGGAAAACCTCTACGAATACGCGAAATTCAAAATTAAAGGCGTTACGCCCAACTACGATTGGACGAAATTTTCCGCGATAAAAATCCGCGGAAACGGAAAAAAGAACGTTCTGTTAAACACGCTGAAAACTCTGTTATTGCCGATTATCTTCTTCGGAGCGTTCTACTTCCTCGTACAAATTTCTTATTGGTGCTTCCATCAGGATTTCCGTTTTATGTTGATATCCGCCGCACCGCTTAACGCGAGAATGTTCGTTACTATGCTCGAATACGTTCCCATTATTTTCGTATTCTATATCTCCAACGCAATCAGAGTAAATTGCAGCATCGGCAGAGAGGGTTGGAAAGAATGGAGAGTAGTGTTGGTAAGCGCGCTTGCCAACAGCCTCGGATTGGCGTTTATCTTGCTCATCAACTACGTCTGCTACTTTGTCACCGGTACTCCCTATTACGGATATTGGGGCAATAACAACGAAGTGTGGTTGTTCGTCAACATGGTATTCAGCCTTGTCGTAATGATGTTCCTCCTGCCTATCTTCAACAGGCTTTTCTACAAGAGGACCGGCAACGTATGGGTTGGTTCAATAACGTGCTGTCTCATATTCATTATGATGACGATATCCGCGTCTGTATCCTATATTCCGATATATTGAGATAATATCCTAAAAAAGGGCAACCGTTTACGGCGGTTGCCTTTTTTGTGTAAACAAAAGTTTCTCGGTAGGCGCGACAAGGCGGAATAATGCCGTTCCGTAGATTTTACGCAAATAATATTTTTTGTAATATCGTCCATAATAATCGTATCCGTTAATAATTAAACGGGCGGAGAGATCCGCTGATTATAAGGAGATTATTATGAAAAAAATGAAAAAATATCTTGCCGAATGTATAGGCACTATGGCAATCGTACTTTTCGGCTGTGGAGTGGCTGTGGCTACCGGCGTTTCCGACAACGGCGGGATAGTGGCTACCGCCCTTGCGTTCGGACTTGTCGTTCTTACGATGTCTTTTACCGTCGGGCACGTTTCCGGTTGTCACGTCAACCCCGCCGTATCCCTTGCGATGTGGTTGGATAAGCGAATCACCTTCGGAGAATTTATTATGTATGCGATAAGTCAGACCGTAGGAGCGGTTATCGGCGCGTTGGAAGTGGCGCTGTTGTTCGGTTCGTTTTCAAACCTCGGAGCCAACGCGGTTCAGCCTGTCGTTACCGGTTCGTACGGATATACGGGAGGACTTTGGATAGCGCTTGCGATTGAGGCTATATTGACGTTCGCTTTTGTGTTTGCCGTACTTGGAGTAACGCAAAAGACCGATAATAAAATTGCTGTCGGCGTCGTATCCGGGCTTGCGCTTACGATGGTGCATTTGTTGGGTACTCGCCTTACCGGGACGAGCGTAAATCCGGCGCGTAGCATAGGACCGGCTCTTATGCAGATGATAGCCGGAGACTTTGCCCCCATAAGGCAAATCTGGATATTTATAGCAGGACCTATGATAGGCGCTATTCTGGCGGTAATTCTTTTCCGTATCGTGTGGAACAAATGCGGTAAAGACGACTGTAAATGTATGTCCGATTGCGAATGCGGCAGCGAGTGCGATTGCGATTCGGAGTGTAACTGCGACTGAAAATAACGGCAGTCGGAATAAATAATTTCGTAAGTGACGAAATCGAGCTTTCGCAATATGGCGAATAAAGCGATTTCGGTATATAAAAAGCGCGCTCGGGATAATTTACCGTTTTAGCGCGTTTTTTATATTTATAAAAGTAAATAGCGTCAAGCGTTGCGTAGAGAGATTATATAACGCAACGTTATTAAACCTCTTTACCAGGTGCGAGAATTGAGCTGACGGAACTGTGCTACGGTAGAAACGTGAGAATTAAGCCCGCCGTCTACGTTGATTATCTGCCCGGTGACGTACGCGCTCTCGTCGGAAGCAAGGTACACGCACATATATCCGATATCCTCGGGACAGCCGTAGCGATTGACCATAATGTTGCTTGTAAAGATGTCTTTGAGCACTTGCGGAACGTGAGCGTCGTTTTCGGGCGTAACAATCAAACCGGGGCGCACGCAATTGCAGCGGATATTCTGTTTGCCGTACTGTAACGCGGTATACTGCGTGAGCTTGTCCACGCCGGCTTTTGCGCAGGCGTAAGCGGTAGAGCTCAAATCGCCGCTACACGAAGCCATAGAACCGATATTGATGATAGATCCGCCGTTTTCGTTATTCTGCAAATAAGGTAATACGGTTTTTGTTGCATAAAAGGTGCCGCGCATATCGCTCTGAAAAATGTTGTCCCACATTTCAATAGTAAGCTCGTCCACGCGTCCGTCCTTCAAAGCGACGTTTGCCGCGTTGTTTACCAGCACGTCGATTTTCCCGTATTTTTCAACGGTGTCCGCAAAAAGTTTTTCGATGCTGTCCGTTGCGGTGATATCCAT
>JBJFAO010000027.1:0-3787 GCA_051887955.1 Christensenellales bacterium | reverse complement strand
ATCAGTGCAATCAGCATTTTTTTACCTTTAGACGGGAGCTTTTTCATATCGGTAGTATGATTAAAGCGCCGTATTTTATCCGTTCCCGAATAAATTAACTTGCGCGTTCCGCCGTCTTGCGTTATAATATATTCACTATGCAAAAGCTTTATTATATATATACTTACGGATGTCAGATGAACGTCCACGAATCGGAAAAGCTGGCGGGGGTTGCGGAAAAAGCAGGATATTCTTCTTGCGACATGCCCGAAAAAGCAGACCTGATTTTATTCAACACCTGCTGTATCAGAGATACCGCCGAAAAGAAAATTTTAGGTAATATAGGCGACGTCAAAATACTTAAAAAGAACAATCCCGACTTGATAGTCGCCGTCGTAGGGTGTATGACGCAGCAAGAAGGGGTTGCGGAGAGTCTGAAAGCGAAATTTCCTTTTATAAATATAGTCCTCGGCACCGCCAATATTGCCGAACTGGGCGTCGCTCTCGCCGAAATCGAAGAAAAAAGAAAAAAAAGATACGTAAGCATACCATCGGATCCGATTCCTACCATAGACGAGAGTCTGCCCGTATACAGAACGAGCGGAACGAACGCATGGGTAAACATTATGTACGGATGTAACAATTTTTGCACCTATTGTATCGTCCCGTACGTAAGAGGAAGGGAAAGAAGTCGCAAGCCCGAAGTCATTCTCGACGAAATAAAATCGCTGTTGGACGAAGGATACAAAGAAATAACTCTTCTCGGTCAAAACGTCGACAGTTATAACTACGAAGGAACGCGGTTTAAGGATATCCTCGAAAAAGTCGCTCTTATGGAAGGTAAATTCCGTTTGCGTTTTATGACCTCTCATCCTAAAGACTTTGACGGCGAGGTTATCGACGTGATACGTTCCTCTAAAAACATTTGCAACAACGTTCATTTGCCCGTTCAGTCGGGCAGTAACCGCGTACTGAAGCTAATGAATAGAAAATATACGCGTGAAAAATATCTTGACATCATATCGGAAATACGCGAAAAACTTCCCGATTGCGGAATAACGAGCGATATTATGGTCGGTTTTCCCACAGAAAGCGACGAAGATTTTCAAGACACGCTCGATCTTGTAAAAAAAGTGCGTTTCAGCAACGCCTTTACTTTCGTTTACTCTCCGCGCAAGGGGACAGTCGCCGCAGGTATGGAGCAGCTGCCGTCGGCAGTCAAAAAAGCAAGAATAACCGAGCTTGTAGAATTGCAGAATTCGATTACCAAAGAGCTCAGCGAAGAATACATAGGCAAAATCGAAGAAATACTCGTCGAAGACGTCAACGTTAAAAAACCCGGATACGTAATGGGGCGTACCGAAAGCGGCAGACTCGTAAATTTCAAAGGTGATTCGACTTTGGTAGGAGAATTCGTCAACGTTAAAATTATCACGTCGAAATCGGCGGCGTTATGGGGTGAATCGATATGACAAAAACCGCTAAAGAATCTAAAAAAGAAAATTCTCTTTCGCCGATGATGAAGCACTATTTGCTTCTGAAAGAAAAGTATTCGGAAGATACCGTTCTTTTATATCGTCTCGGCGACTTCTACGAAATGTTTTTCGACGACGCCGTTACCGCAAGCCGAATTCTCGATCTGACTTTGACGGGAAGAGACTGCGGTCTCGAGGAGCGAGCTCCGATGTGCGGAGTACCTTATCATGCTGTCGACAATTATATAACGCGCCTTATAAACGCCGGATACAAAGTCGCTATATGCGAGCAGCTTTCCAACCCCGGCGATCAAAAGGGACTCGTAGTACGCGACGTGATAAGAGTAATCACACCGGGAACAAACACAAACGAAGAAATGCTTGACGGCACGGTAAATCACTATCTTGCCGGAGTAGCTCGCTATAAAGACGATTATTCCGTTGCTCTCCTCGATATTACGACGGGAGAATTTTCGGTAAAGGAATTCAAAAATTCGGATTTTGACGATCTCGAAGATTATCTTCTCTCTAATGCGCCCTCCGAAATTATAGCTCCCGACGATATCTGCGCTCTAAGTAAAAACAGCGATTCCGTCATAAATATGCGATTGGTAAAATTCACTCCGTTTTACGACTATTCTTTCGACTATGACAACGCCGCCGCCGCAATTTGCAAGCACTTCGGTATATTCAGCGTAGACGCGATAGGTTTAGCCGATAAAAAATCCGCGGTTTGTTCGGCAGGAGCGGTAATAGAATACGTACTCAATACACAAAAACGAAATCTCGCGCACATAAGTAAGCTACGGGTAATCGAAGACTCCGAGTCCATGCTTATCGACTACAACACGAGAAAAAATCTCGAACTAACCGAGGCGCAATCGGACGGAAAGAAAACGGGCAGTCTGTTATGGGTGCTCGACCGGACGAAAACGAGTATGGGCGCCAGGCTGTTGCGAAATTGGCTGCTTCACCCTCTGACGGACGTAGGCGATATAGAAATGCGACAAACGGCTATAGGGGAGCTGGTAAGAAACAATCAGACCAGAAACGCGATCGGAAACCTTTTGTCCAAAGTGCGCGATATAGAACGACTCGTTACGAAAATTTCATATTTCAGCATTATGCCGAAGGACTGCAAGGTTCTTGAGGAGTCGCTGAAATTGATTCCTTCTATAAAGCTTGCTTTGTCAAAACTGAAATCGCCCCTTATATGCTCATTGAACGATTCTCTTGTGCCTCACGAAACAATAACCGATAAGTTGGCTGCGGCGATAACGGACGCGGATATGCTTCCCGCCACGACTAAAGACGGCGGATATATAAAAGAGGGTTACGATAAAGAACTCGACGAATTGCGCAAAGCTAAATACGGCGGCGGCGAATTGATAAAAGAGTATGAGGAAAAACAGCGCGAAATAACGGGCGTATCCGCCATAAAAGTGCGTTATAATCGTATTTTCGGATATTATATAGAGATTCCCAACAGCAAAAAGCCCGAAATACTGCCCGAAAACTATATAAGACGGCAGACAATCGCAAACGGCGAGAGATACGTTACGGAAGAGCTAATGGCTCTCGAAAGAGAAATCCTCGGCGCCTCCGAAAGAATACTCGAATTGGAAAACAATCTATATTCCGACCTTAAAGAGTTTCTTGCCGGTTTTGCCTCTGATTTACAAAAAACGGCTCATATTCTTGCCAACGTCGATTGCTTGTTTTCACTAAGCGAGGTGGCGATGACAAACGGTTACGTAAAGCCGAAATTCGTCGCGGGAAACGTTCTTTCCATAACGGACGGCAGACATCCGGTAGTTGAACGTCTTCTGAAGAAAAACGAATTTGTGCCTAACGACGCGGTATTAAACTCCGAAGCGTCCACGCTTATAATAACGGGTCCTAATATGGCGGGCAAAAGCACGTATATAAGACAGGTTGCTTTGTTGACTCTTATGGCTCATATCGGTAGCTTTGTTCCGGCAAAAAAAATGGAACTTAGCATTGTAGACAGAATATTTACAAGAGTCGGCGCAAGCGACAATCTTTTGAGGGGACAAAGCACGTTTATGGTAGAAATGCTAGAAGTCGCCAACATTCTCAATAACGCCACGTCTAAATCGCTCCTTATTCTCGATGAAATCGGGCGGGGAACGTCCACGCTGGACGGCTTGAGTATTGCTTGGGCAATAGTGGAGCATATCGTCTTGAAATTGAAAGCAAAAACGCTTTTCGCTACGCACTATCACGAATTGAGCGAGCTCGAAGGACTCCTTCCGAGAGTGCGAAATTATCGTATATTGATTCAGGAAACTCCTTCGGGAATCGTTTTCTTA
>JBJFAO010000026.1:0-3824 GCA_051887955.1 Christensenellales bacterium | reverse complement strand
ATAAAAGCCACGGGAATATACGACGCGGTAATGAAGATACTGAACGAACGCGGTAAAAACGTAACGGAGCTGGCGGGGATAAATCCCAATCCTCGGTATACTCAGGTTCTTGCCGGAGCGGAAGCCGTGCGTAAAAACGATATAGATCTCATTCTTGCCGTAGGAGGGGGTTCGGTAATCGATTGCAGTAAAGCCATATCGGTGGCGGCGTACGCCGAAGGAGACCCGTGGGAAAGATTTTGGGAAAGAGAAGAGGACGTCACCGAAAAAATCGTTCCGGTGGCTTCGGTGCTTACCATGACGGGAACGGCTTCGGAAATGAACAGCGGTTCGGTGATAACCAACGAGGAGAAAAAACTCAAAATGGGCAGGGTATTCCCGTCTTTCGTCAATCCGAAGTTTTCCGTACTCAATCCCGAATTTACCTATACCGTTCCTAAACGGCAGATGCTTAGCGGTATATTCGATATAATGTCGCATCTTATGGAGCAATATTTCAACGGTACCGACGACAATATATGCGATTATCTTATCGAGGGGCTGATGAAGGGCGTTATAGCTTCCGCAAAGGCGGCGGTAATAAATCCTCTCGATTACAACGCGAGGGCGAATATAATGTGGGGTTCTACAATGGCGTTGAATAAAATAATCGCAACGTCTAAGGAACAGGATTGGGAGGTGCACGCTATCGAGCATCAGCTCGGCGCGTATACCGATTGTCCTCACGGCGAGGGACTTGCCGTAATATCGTTGGCGTATTACAGATATATTTATCGTTATTGCCCCGAAAGATTCGTTCGGTTTGCGAAAAACGTCTGGGGAGTAGACGTCGACGGAATGACCGTCGAAGAGGCGTGCGAAGCAGGGATAGCGAGTATGGAAAGCTTCGTAAAAGAAATGGGAATGCCCGTAAGACTAAGAGATTTGGGCGCGACGGAGGAAATGCTCGAAGACATAGCCGCGTCTACCGAAAACGGCGGCGGCTACAAATATATGGAAAAAGAGGATATACTCGCGGTTTTGAAAAACTGTTATTGATTTTTCGTTCTGATATATGGAAAAAGAAACGGGCAAAAAAACCGTAATTGCGCAGGTGGTGGGCAAACCCGCAGGAGGGGTTATTGCCTGCGTGCTGAATTTTTACAGGAATGTAGACCGGGAAAAGTTTAAGTTCGTGTTTTTTACCTACGAGCCCTCCGTATACGACGAAGAGATATCGAGACTCGGCGGAGAGGTCGTGCATTTTTGTAAAGCGTATTTGTTTCCGCGCTCGGTGCCGGAGCTTGTTTCCCTTTTCAGAAAGGGCAATTACGATATAGTTCACGTTCACATGTCCACGCTTTCGGTTTTTCCGTTATTGGCGGCAAAAATCGCAGGCTGCGGAACGAGAATATGTCACGCGCATACCACCGGCAATATTAAAGAAAGATTTTATTTCGCAAAGAGAATTCTGCGCCCGTTCGTTACGCTTTTTGCCACGGATCTTATAGCTTGCTCCCGTTATGCCGCGGAGTGGACGTACGGAAATAAATCGGCGTTTATATTGCATAACGCGATAGATTTGTCAAGATTTTCACCTAACGGAAGCAAAGTAAAAAACGTAGTAGGCACCGTGGGAAGGCTCGTTCAACAAAAAAATCACCTCTTTCTAATCGACGTGATAAAATCCGTGCGGGAACGGAATCCCGACGTTTCGCTCATAATAACAGGGGAGGGAAAGCTCAAAAAAAGAATCGAAAAACAGATAAAAAGAAAGGGTATGCAGGACTACGCGTTCGTAAGAAGCGAACGCGCGGATATAGAAAATTTCTACGACGAAATTTCTCTTTTCGTTCTGCCTTCTTTGTTCGAGGGGCTGCCGATAGTGGGAGTCGAAGCGCAGGCAAAGGGCTTGCCGTGTCTGTTTTCCGATAAAATTACGCAGGAAGTCTCCGTAGGCGGAGAGACGGCTTTTTTGCCTCTCGTCAAGGAGAAGTGGATAAACGGCATTCTCGAGTCGTTGCAAAAAGGTTCTGCGGTAAATAAAATTTCCGACGATTACGATATCGAAAAAGAAGCGAAAAAACTTGAAAAGTATTACGGAGACAGAGCATGATTTCGGTAGTTATGGGAGTCTATAACGGAGAAAAGACGGTAGAGAGAGCTATACGCTCCGTTCTCGACGGCACGTACCGCGATATAGAGTTTATTGCGGTAAACGACGGTTCTACCGACGGAACCGCGGAATTGCTCTCAAAAATAGCCGAAGAGGATACAAGAGTAAAGGTAATAAATTCGGAAAAAAATTTCGGACTGGCGCATGCTCTCAATACGGGGATAAGGGCGGCGAAGGGAGAGTTTGTCGCAAGAACGGACGCCGACGACGCGTCGGCGAAAAACCGCCTCGAACGGGAACTGAACGCTCTTATCGAGTACGGATGCGATTTTGTCTGTTGCGGAGCGAATCTGGTTTGTGATGGAAAGTGGGGAGAGAGATCACATTAAACGCATTACGAATCCAGTTGCGCCTGGTACATTTTTCAGCATAACCTGGCGCGATCGGAGCTTTCTTTTTGGGGCCTCCTATTAAATATACTGACTGTTTTTATGATAAAGAGTTGCGGTTTACCCTGCAAATAATCATTTATACACTTGCAAAAAAAACATTATATGTTATACTTTTCATATTATGGCTGCTGTCCAGCAGTTATTTCTGTTTTCAGACGTTCTATGAAACCACAGAAGTATTTTAGAGCGTTTCTTTGACATATTTTTTCGCCAAAGAGCAAAAAGGAGTTTTGGTGTGAGAAAAATACTATTTATTTTTGCGGGTGTTTTTTTCTCTCTTTTTCTTATTTTTGGAATTTATCTTGATATTGCAGATCCTTCTTCTGTTTCCCAGCCTGACTTGTCTGCAAACAATACACATGAGGCCGGCGTGCAGCCTGAAATCGTTCCAGAAACAACGGATGCCGTTGCAGCAGATACGACCCCTCTCAGCACAGAACCTGCAGAAAACCTTCCGACGGAGCCGGAAGAGGGTCCGGGAATACTGTTCATTGCAGTAGCAGATGATATTGCGTATAATAATGAATTACAGAAATATCTTTGTGAACAAACTGTAATTGATGGGAACCACATTACAATCACAGCAGATCTTGTCGAAAAAGAACATATCTCCGGAAAAGCGGAATCAAAAATGGCTTTTCGGTATGGCACATTTGCATTTCGTGTTAACACAATCAGAAAAAAGGGACTTTTTCCTGCAATCTGGATGCTTCCTTCGGATGAAGAACGCTACCCGGAAGTGGATATCTATGAGATGGTCGGCAGCGAGCCCTACCAGTTTTTCAGCGGTATGCATTACCTGTATGGCGAAACAAAGAAAAAAGATTTTTTCTCCTATCGCGTGAATTCCCAAAAAATGAACGACACCTATGTGCTTAAATTTGAATGGACACCTGAAAAAATGGTCTGGTATGTGGATGATGCTGAGATTGGCAGTATCTCGCATAACGTCCCGGATGTTCCAATGTACCTGATCTGTAATCTTGCGGTAGGTGGTTCCTGGGCAGGAACACCGCCAGACAGGGTATTTCCGGAATCCTTTGAAGTGGAAATCGTGGAATTTGAACCGGTAGAGATTTATGCCAGATAGCGCAAGGGAGATGGCTTATGGAAGTTAAGCGAACGGAACAGAAGTTTATTTTGAACTATAAAGAAAGCCTGCTGCTGCGCCGCAAGCTGGACGCAATCATGCCCAAGGATGTATACTGTACGAATTCCGAGGGATATGATGTCAGATCCTTATACTTTGATACGGTTACGGACAAATGCTGCGCGGA
>JBJFAO010000025.1:0-3843 GCA_051887955.1 Christensenellales bacterium | reverse complement strand
GTTCTATTGCTCCGGATTCGCGCAAATCGCTCAATTGCGGTTCGCCTTTCCTCATTTCTACGTTTCTCGAAAGCTGACTCAACAGAATCACGGGACAATTGAGCTCTCTCGACATTATTTTCATCATACGGCTCATATTTGCTACTTCCTGCTGTCTGTTGGCTTCGCCGCGCGAGGCAGTTCCGCTCGACATAAGCTGGAGATAGTCTATCACCACGAGGTCGACTCTTCCGTTATTGTGCTCCGCCCCCAATCTGCGGCACTGGCTGATAATCTCTGCCGGAGTTACCACCGAACTGTCGTTTATGTACACTTTGGAATTGGACAGCTTTTGCGTAACCTTCCACAAACGGGTATCGCCGTCCCCTTTTAATTGCGCGGTTTTTATTTCGTTCATAGGGACTACGCCGAGATTACACATCATTCTTTGCGCAAGCTGTCTTGCCGGCATTTCCAACGAGAACACCGCTATACACTTATCTGCCGAATCCGTTCTCGAAACGATATTCGCCACGATATTCAATGCGAAGGCGGTTTTTCCTATCGACGGACGAGCCGCAAGAATAATCAAATCTCCGTTTTGCAGACCGCCCGTTATTCTGTCGTAAATCTTAAAATCGGTAGGAAGTCCCCTGAAAGCGTTTTTGTCTTTCTTTATTTTCTCTATGCGTTCCATAACCTCTATCGTGGCTTTACTGACGTGTACCAATTCGTTATGGCTCATATCCCTCGATATGTCGTATATCTCTTTTTCAGCAAAACGTACCACTTCGTCGGCGTCCTTGGAATCGTATGCCTTTTCGATAATTTTGTTACAGCTCGATATTACCGAACGTAAAACCATGTCCCGGTATATAAGCTTCGAATACTGCGTATAATTCGCGCCCGACGGCAACAGGTTGTTGAGCGTCGTCAGATAATCCAACGTATGTTCGTCCGCCGTCCGGGCTTTAACCATATAATCGTAAACGGTGATTATGTCTATAGGCTCGTCGTTGTTGAATAAGGCGCACATAGCCTGATAAACGAGCCTGTTTTTCTTGTTGTAGAAACAATCCTCCGACATTTTTCCCACCAGGCTTCTCACCGCGTCTCCGTCGATAAGCAAACAACATAATACCGACTGTTCCGCCTCGAAATTGTTGGGATAAGTTTTTACTTTTCTTTCGGGTACGGTATTGTTATTATCCGACATGTTTTTCCTCCTGTTTTTTCTTACGCAATACGGCTACAGTTATAGGCACGGCTATAAACGGCACTGCGCACGCTATAGCCAGTATATAAAATCCCCATGCGTTCGGACTGTGATTTTTCAGATTAATTACTCTGTCTTTTTCAGCAATCGTCATCTCGAAGCTGTGCGTATATATGTTTCGTTCGTAATTGTATCCCGTTTTATCCGCGTCGCTCGTTATTGTCTTGTACGGCGTGCCGTAAACGTAGGTCAGCAGTATTTTATCTTCCGTTGCCCCGAGTTCTTTCAATTTGCGGTAAATAACGTCAAGAAAATTTCCTTCGGTCCCGAAATTTGAAAACGGCGTCTTTGAAGAAGAATAATAATCGGTAAACAAAAAACCCGTTTTTTTATCGGCGGAATTTTCCGAAACTTCATATCCGTCCCTGCCCGTGGCAACGTAATAATCGGTAGTGCTCGCAAATTCCATGTAAGATAGAATCTGTCCGTTGAATTCGTCAAGCTGCACTTTATATCCTGCGGCAGAGAACATATTTTCGAGGTCTCCGAGCATGTCCGGATAACGATATACGCAATCTTCCACAGAGCCGGCTCTCAAAAGAAATTCTTTATCGAGCGTAACTTCAAAAGCAAAATATACCCCCGAAGTATTGAGCGTATAGCTGTAATACGTTACGGACGCGTCGTATCCTTCCAAATCGTAGCCAATATTCTTCAACTCTTCCAGATTGGAAAATCCGGGGGCGGCTTCAGCCGTCTCCCCCGCAACCGAAACCGACGCGCCGGCGAAAACGACCGATACCGCTATAAGAATCGTTGCAAACAACGCTTTTTTTACCGTTAAAGTCAAAATATCTCCTTGATTACTTTCTCGATTTTATAAGTTCGGTCAGTTCCTTCAACGCCTCCGCGAAATCCTTCATCGCGTTTTCATAAGGGGCCTTTTGCCTGAGGTCCAAATCGACGAGAGAAAGTATCTCCATAGGATATATACTACTGCCGGAACTTAAAAACATCTTATATTTATCGACGAATTTTTCGTCTTTTAATATATTGTTTGCGATATTTATCGCGCAAGTTATCCCCGTAGCGTATTTATATACGTAAAAATCCGTATAAAAATGCGGAATGCGCGCCCACTCGTATCCGATAAATTTATCGGTTATTACTGCGTCGCCGTAATATGCGCGGTTGAGTTCGCGATAATATTCCGTCATTTTATCCGCCGAAAGAGCCTCTCCGCTTTCAATGACTCCGTGAGCGTATTTTTCGAATTCGGCAAACATCGTCTGTCGGAAAAGCGTAGTCCTTATCATATCTACGTAATAGGACAGGAGATATATTCTATCCTCACCTTCTGCAGTTTTTAACAGATGTTTGATAAGCAAAACCTCGTTTACCGTACTCGCTATTTCCGCGACGAAAATTACGTAATCGGCTTTTTCGTAGCACTGAGTCTTGTTGCTGTAATAGCTGTGCATAGCGTGTCCCATCTCGTGAGCTATGGTAAAAACGTCGTGAATAGTGCCTTTGTGATTGAGCAATACGTAAGGATGCGTCCCGTAAGCTCCCCAGGAATATGCTCCGCTGCGTTTGTTGGGAGTTTCTTCAACGTCGATCCACCCGTCGACCTTTGCCGAACGGAGAACCTCGCCGTAATCTTCACCGAGAGGCTTGAGCGCTTCGAGTATTATTTCGTATGCGTCGTCGAAATCGGTAAGAGAATCCCTGTCTTTGACGATGGGCATATACACGTCGTACATATGCATCTCTTTGAGCTTCAAAGCCTTTTTACGCAAAGCCATGTATTTGTGCATGAGCGGAGTGTATTTTTTTACCGTTTTCAAAAGATTATCGTACACCTTAACGGGAATATTTTCTCCGTAAAGAGCATATTCGAGGCAAGAACCGTACTTTCTGGCTTTCGCTCTGAAATAATTTTGCTTCACGTTGCCGGCATAGTTTGCCGCTATGGTGTTGATACAGGAAATGTAGCCGTTGTATAAAGACTCATACGCCTGTCTGCGCACCTCGGGATCGGAATTCTGCAACAGAACGGAATAAAGCCCGTGAGAAAGCTTGACTTTCTTGCCGTCAACTTCGACTTCGCCTAAATTTACGTCTACGTTATCGAACATACTGAAAACGGTGCGAAAATCTCCCGCAAAAGCGTCCACCTGAGACAACAAAGCCTCTTCCTTGCGGCTGAGCAAATGCTTTTTATTGCGGATAATATCGTCTATATACATACTGAAATAAGAATACTTTTCGCTGTCCCTCATCGCTATGAGCTCTTCTTTTTTGAACGTGGCGAGCGTGGGCGAAATAAAAGAAACGCACTCTCCGAATTCTACCGAAAGCATGGACGCCTTTTCGCAAAGCTCCTGATAATAAGAGTTCGATTTGTCCTCGTCCCCTTTCAGATGTACGAAAACGTAAAGCTTCGTGAGTTTGTACGATATTTTGCTCATTGTGAGCAAACATTCTATGGCATTGTCGGGCGTCAGCTTATTTCTGAATGCGTTTATTTCGGCAAATCCGGCGCGTATTTCGGCAAAATAAGATTCTATTTCCGACTCTTTCAGTATATCTTCCACCCTCCACTTCCTCGTTTCGGGCACGTCTTTTCTTGAGAGTATTTCTTTCAT
>JBJFAO010000024.1:0-3845 GCA_051887955.1 Christensenellales bacterium | reverse complement strand
CCCTTCGTAAATTCCTCTGTTATATATTTCCGCAAACGCCGCGTCGGCGAACGATACGGATTTTTCAAAAATATCGATAAGCCGTCTTAATCCTATACGACTTCTGAACCCGTTTACGAATCCGAAAATCCTTTTCAGGTCTCCGTCGTCGATAATAAGGTCGGCTTCTCCGTACGCGGGAAAGCGGTCGGAAGCAATGCCGGCTACGGGTTTTTCCACCGTAATAAGCATATCACGGAAATTCCATTTTGTAAACAAAATTAGCGTTCTGATAAGAAAACAGGCGCACTCTGCGTAATCGCCCTCTCCCCCTCCCGAAGTCTCCGCCATAGTCGTTACGGTGAATAAAGCGTCGGAAAAAACGTCCGTTCTTTCGGCAATCTCTTTCGCAAGCGCAAAACAGTCTTTGATAAATTCGTCCTTGTCCGCTCTGCCGAGAAGGACGTCCTTCCCCCTTTCCAGAAGTCTCTTCAGTCCCTTATCCTCGTAAGGCATATTCCTGCCCCTGTAAAACGCTCCCAATCCTTCCGCCACCGACGACAACAGCAGCGCGTACGCCTTTTCCGCGCCGTTTTTATCCAACGAAAAATCCCTCTTGTCCGTATAGAGAAACTCCGCGAATTTCTCTCCTTTGCAAAACATATCGGGACAGAGAAAGGTTAAAACCGCACAAAATCTGCCTCTACACAACTTTCTTCCCCGGAAAAAAGCTCTCTTGCCTACGCACACTACGAAATATTCTCTGCCTTCGTATTTTTCCGTCGGCGTGACTATTACGTTATACTCAGCCTTTTCCAACGCTTTTATCGTATTTTCCGCTTCTTTTACGTCGTCGCATATCACTTCCGCAGTGCCTTCGGGATAAAAATTTTTCAATATTTTTATAAAGCCTTCCGTCCCCTCTCCGGTATAAAGATTCGTTCTCGTACGCATAATCAGTACCTCCTCCTTTACGACGGTATTGTAACCTATTACGCGCGGTTTAATTCCGCCGATAATAATATATTTTGACGAAATAAATATACTATCACTATGAAAACTCTGACAAAGCAATTTATCGTCAAACTAACCGCCGTTACTCTCGCCGGTCTGGTAGTATTCAATTTTGGCATAATAACGGGATTTCTTAGTAAATTAATCGGAATTTTTCAGCCTGTTTTTATCGGAATAGTCGCCGCTTTGATTATAAACGTTCCTATGGAATTTTTCGAAAGCAAACTCTTTGCCAAAATAAAAAAGGATAAATTGAAACGCTGTCTTTCCCTTTCCCTTGCCCTCGTGCTGACTGCGGGAATTTTCGCTCTCGTATTCGGTCTCGCCGTACCGTCCGCCGTCGAAAGCGTAAAAGGGCTGTTTTCGGCGTCGGGCGGTTATTGGGATAAAGTAGCGTCGGAGAACAGAGTTTTGGGCTTCGTCATAGCGCAGCTTAAGGTCCTCTACGCAAATTGCGTGGCTAAGCTCAACGACTATATGCCGAAAATGCTCGCCATAGCCACCGACGTGATAAAGACCGTCGCCAATCTGATACTCGGATTCGGCGTAGCCGTCATGCTCCTTGCCAACAAACACGGATTGAAAGTACAATTGAAAAAGTTTCTCAACGGTTTCGGAAAAAAAGAAAAGACAACCCGTTTTTTTACGATAACGGATATTGCTCTGAATAAGTTTTCACGATATCTGGGAGGTCAGGTTATAGAAGCGGTCATACTCGGAGCGGTATGTTATCTGTTCATGCTTATCTTAAAGCTCCCTTACGCCGCTCTCATATCGTTGATTATCGGTTTCGTAAACCTCATTCCGATAGTGGGCGCGTATATAGGCGGCGCGCTCGGAGCGATACTTATTTTTTCGGTAAGCCCGACGAAAGCTCTCGTTTTCGTCGTATTCATAATAATATTGCAACAGGTGGAAGCCTTCACCACGTATCCCGTAATCGTCGGCAGATACGTAGGACTGAGCGGTTTCTGGATTATGGTTTCGATAATAGTGTGGGGAGGACTGTTCGGTTTTTGGGGCGTTTTTCTCGGCGTGCCTCTCACCGCGTTCTTACACGACTATATAAATATGTTGCTCGAAAAAAATACTCCGCTCGTTCAAGACGAAGCCGCCGGAAGCGGGTGACGGACTAATCTGCCAGAAATACCGTTTTCGAATAGACCGCCTCGCTCGCCAAATCGATAAGCCACATAGGCGAAAACGGCAGAAGCGCGAATATCCCGGCGACGAGCGTAGATACGCATTTTTTCTCGGAATAACGCATAAAACGGAATATCCCCGAAAATATCCAGCCGAAAAACAAAAAAGTAAGCATTTTACGACCTTTGCTTTTCGCTTCGAATTTTTCTATCGACGGAATTTTTTTAAGGCTGATTATCGGCAAAGAGAATAAAATCTCCGTACCCTTTTTACCGTTGCTCTTTACTTTGATTTCTCCGCCGTGCTCTTCTATGAATTCTTTACAGATAAACAATCCCAGCCCGTTTCCTTTTCCTCCGCGGGACTTGTCCCCCCTGTAAAATTTGTTAAATACGTATTTTAGGTCGGATTTGTTTATGCCGGTTCCGTCGTCTTTTATGCCCAAAACGTATTTGTCACCCCGAACGCCGCCCTTTACCGTAACGGTAACTTCCTCTCGTCCGTATTTGACGGCGTTATTTACTATGTTCTGAATTACTCTGTATATTTTTTTCGCGTCGATATATACGTGTACCTTTCTAAGGCGTCGAAACACGACCGTTACCTTTTTTTCGCGCGACTCTCCGACGGCTTCTTTTATCGCCCTCGTAAAAAAAGCGTCCGTCTCCACGCATATTTTACCGCCCTCCGTTTTGCCCGCTCTCGCGCTTTCGACTATGGACAGCACCTGCTCGTTCATTTCATTAGCCTTTTTGATAATCAGAGAGGGATAATCCTGATCGTCTATGCCGTCCTGAATACACTCCGCGTATCCCGATATCGTGGCTATCGGCGTTTTCAGATCGTGCGCGACTTCGGCTATCCTTTCGTTTATTTCGTTATCCCTGTCCGCAATTTCTATCTTTTGCGCCAGCAGTTTTTGACGAAGCTTTTCCGCTTCGGCGCACAGTCTGTCGCGACCGCTAACCTCGAAAGGGACGTCTATTTCGCCGTTGTTTAATTTTTCTATTGCCAAAAGAGCCGCTTTTTTACTCACGTCACACCTGCCATTTATATCCGAAGCCCCACACGGTAACGAGATTGTTTACTCCTCTTAAAGCAAGCTTGTCCCTGAGTCTCGCTACGGTGACGGCTACGGTGTTCTCTTCTATGTATTCGTCTATTCCCCATACCTCGTCCATAATCCGCTGTTTGGAAAATATCGTATTTTCGTTTTTCGTAAGAAAATCGAGCAACCGGAATTCCTTTACGCTGAGCGGTATTATCTCTCCCGAAAAAGTGACCTCGGAACGGGAAGAATTTATCGTAAGATCGCCGTATCGTCTCTCGGTAGTCCGTTCCGCCGGGGCGGATTCGTAATACCGTCTCAACTGCGCGTTGACTCTGCACACCGCTTCCTTAAAGGAAAACGGCTTGGTCATATAATCGTCTGCGCCCAGCTCGAACATACGCAGCTTCTCGTCCTCGGTACATATCGCCGAGGTGATTATTATCGGTATTCTCGATTTCTTTCTTATTTCTTCGCAGACGTAATAACCGTCGTATACCGGCATCATTATGTCGAGAAGAACGACGTCGGGACGGATAAGCTCCGCCGTCTCCAACGCCTGTCTGCCGTCGAACGCCTGAAAAACGGCGTGCCCCGCCCGTATAAGATAATTGCGCAGCATATCCGATATTTCTACGTTGTCCTCGGCAATAAGCACTTT
>JBJFAO010000023.1:0-19562 GCA_051887955.1 Christensenellales bacterium | reverse complement strand
GGCGACCAACTCCATGGCGGAATTGTCGTCGCGATCCTCGGTCAGAATGACGATAAGATTGTCGTCGTACACGTTATAGGTGCCGGAAATCGAACCGGTTACGTTGCCGATGCCGTCGATGAAAAACGCTTCTCCGTTATAAATGTACGTACCTTCTTCCTCACCTATTTCGACAAGAGCATATCCTTCCCTTTGGCGGGTATAAATCAGCCTGTAAGGAGTTCCGTCCACCACTACTCTGTCGTTGTCGGCAAAATTGTTTTCGCAGGTAATGACGGAGGAAGGAGAAAACTGCTTGTTCTTCATATAATAGGCGTTCCTGTCCGTCGCATACACGATGTTCCCGCTCTCCCTGTCGATAACAAGAGCTTTCGGCGAGCCTTCGCTTTGAGAAGTTATTACGGTATAAACGTGAGCGTACGAACCTCTGTTGAGATCGCCGTAAAATATGTTTTTCTCGCTATCGTACACAAACGAAGCAATATACCCTTCAAGGAATACTTTGACGACGGTCCCCTCTCCGAAAACGTAATAACTGCCGATTTTTGAGCTAAAAGCGTTGGTATAATCTACGTTGCCGTCCGCTTTGAATTCCCACGTATACATTTCCTGATAAACTCCGAAATCGGACGAATTGTTCGGATACGGCATTTTATACGTTCCTACAAAAGGTCTGCCGGTATAATCCCGATTAAGAATCTTGTTGAAAGTCACGCCGGCAAAATCGTTTGCTACTCCGTCCTTAGCCACTATCTCGGCGGTAAGACTCAGATCCGCGTTGACGGTAAACGTCATGGATTCGTAAAAATTCTTTAACCTGCCTCCGGTAACCGTCACGGTGTTTCCGTCTTCGGAAAGCGAATACGTTCCGCTTATCGTATCGTTGTTGTTGATTCCGACCGTATGGAAAGATATTCCCGTTTCTCCGCTGAACGTAACGACGTCTCCGTTATCGGAAAAATATTCTCCGAAAATTTTCAAATCGGATTTATCGAATTCGTAAGAAACGTCGCCGGTAATTCCGGCGTCAGCGACGAAAGAAATTTTACCGGTTCTGTCTATTGTTCCGCTTACTTCTCCTATCCCGTTATAAACGTTGATTATAATATGAGTACCGTCGAAAGTATAAACGCCGCCGACGGACGTGGAATTTATCCATTGCAGAGTTCCGTCGTCGTTCAGAACCATAATTCCCGCGTCCCTTGTTTCGTGCAAAGTCCCCGTTCCGGTATAAACGCCGACGATCCCGCTCACGTCCTGATAATGAGCGTAAAGATAGACGTCTTTAACGACGGGAAGGTAAAAACGGTATCTTATGCCTCCTTCGAACATATAATCGAAGAAAACTTCTCCCTCCTTGTTCTCCGCCGCGTCCAGCGCTCCGATAAGCGCGTATGAGCCGCCGATTGCTTTCCTGTCATACTTTTCTCCGTCTATATCGAGGACGAAATCGGCGTCGTTAATACTCTTTGTCGCGGGGCGCGCCTTATTTCCCTCGAACGACATATCGGAATCGCTCCATCTCAGATTGGTTTTTACCCATTCCGCAGTCAATTCCGACGCGTCCTTTTCCGTCCCCCTATCGATTACCATTACTCCCGACGCGGACAAGTTCCTTACGTAATAGCTGTTTATAATCGCAATTCCGGCGGAATAATACTTTTCGTAATCGTCATCCACAGCATAGCCTACGAGGTTTCCGGCATAAGAATTGTAGGACGACGTAGCCCTTTCGCCTTTAACTCTACCGGTAGAATAGCTGTCCATTATCGCATTGTCGCCGTAGGTATATCCTATTATGCCGCCGGTATAGCTTACTTCAGTAGCCGTAGCGATTACCGAAGAATAGTTCGCGCAGTTGACGACGGAAACGTAATTTCCGCTAATATACGCGATAAGTCCGCCGAGATATTTTCCTCCGTAAACCTTACCGTCGGAAACGCTGTTGACAATCGACGCCGCGCAGCCGTAAGTATAGAGATATCCGACCAAACCTCCGTTTACCGCCGAATCGAGAGCGCAGAGTTGTCCTTCGTCGTCTCTGCCTATCTTGGTTTCGACAGCCGAATAACAGTTTTCCATATATGCTATGTAGGCTGTTCCCCCTCCGTCCACGTGCCAACTGCCCGCGATACCGCCTATATACGCGGGATTGCTTTCAAACAGATGCGTGTCGAGCACGCCCGTCACGGTTACGTCGCTGAAATTCGTAAGACTTGCTTCTCCGACGACTCCGCCGTAATATACTTCTATTTCTTCCACGTCCGCGCCGGAAATCACGTCGTATTCTATATTCTCAAAAGTCACGTTGCGGATATCCGCTCTCTCGGTTACTCCGAAAAATCCCACGTAATAACTCTTTTTTCGCTGTAAGGACTTGACGATTTTGAGATTGCTTATTTTGTGTCCGGCACCGTCGAAAGACCCCATAAAACCGTTTATCGTTTCGTCATCCGAGGTGATAAAAACCTGTCCCGCCGGCGTATAGTCGTATCCGCTCATATCTATATCGGAACCCAAACGGAAATACGATTTATAATAGTTTTCGTTGCCCTCTTCGTCGGGAGTATTGACTCTCTCGGAAAACTCTATAAGATCGTTCGGAGAGGATAAAATATAAGGATTTTCTTTCGAGCCGTCTCCTTTGTCCGACGGTTGCGGCGCGACGACCTGTCTCCACGCCGCAGTAAGAACGATATCGGAATTTATCGGAGTATCAAACGAAAAACTCTCTCCTGCCAAAGTCCAGCCGACGAATTCGTATCCTTCTCTTTCGGGAGATTTCGGCTGAACGGCTTTCCCTCCTGCCGCAACCGTCTGAGATTGTATATCGACTCCTTCGCCTGTAAAACTTACGGTGAAATATCCCCCCTTGTTTTTTTCGCAAGCGGTAAGCGCGCACGCAAAAACCGCTATAGCCAGCACCGCTATAAACAATTTCAAAGCAATGTGTTTTTTCATAAAATGCCTCCTATTCCTCTACGGGAATTACGTATATCGTTTTCGTCCCGTCCTCGGTCTGATATCTTACCGCACCTTCACCGTCCGAAAACGCTATCTTAAAAAGTTTTTTGAGGTCGTCTCCGTCCTGCGTTTTTACTATCTCGCAAATATAGAACTCTCCGTTTTCTTCTTTGTATACGTAATCGCAGACGTCTTCCTCCCCGTAAAAAATCATCTCCGCCGTCGCATAAACGTACGCGCTGCCGTTGCTTCTGCCGTCAAGTATAAGCTCATCCCCGTATGCGGAAACGTATCTTCCCTCCATTCCGTCAGGGATAGTCACTATGCCTGCAACGTCTCCGTAAACGTCGAGCAAAACGGCGTTGTTTTCATCCTGATATCCGAAATAGAACAGGAAGGAATCGCCGTAATAGAGCGAAACGTAATTGGAATCTACGTAGTATACGTCGACCTCGGTCTCTCCGAAATGTCCCTTTCCTTTGCCGGTATGATCGAGCGTTCCGTCTATACCGACGTAAGTTTCTCCGCTTACAAGATAATCCTTCCCTACCAAAACGTGATAGAGTCCGAGTCTTCCGTTATATCCCGCGCCGACGACGGTAATTCCGTCGGTTGTGAACGTAACGGTATATATAAGAACGGAATCCAAGTAAAGCTCGGTTATGAGATTTTCTCCCTCGTCCCTTTCGATATAATCGTAAATCGTCGTCTCTCCGTCTGCGGTAAGGGTGGCTTTACCTATTCCCACGTTGCTCTTTCCGTCGTATACAAGCTTTACCCCGTCCGCCTGATAGGAGTACTCGCTTACTTCGTCCGGATTCTTGAATACGACGCCGTTTACTTCGATATACCCGTCCTTCAAAACCGCTTCGTACAAGGTCGAATCATAAGTAAAGGTAGCTTTCTCCGTGGATTTGTCATATTCGTAACGAACGGAGGTTTGTTTATCCCCGTCGATTACGGTAACGTATCCTTCCACAATCCAGACGCCCGACGCTCCGCTAAAATTGACGTCGTACGCTCCAAATCCGTTAAAGTCGTAAGTTCTGCCGTCGGAAGCGTTCCAGACGCCAAAATACGGATCTACGTAACTCATGTTGTAATCGTCCAACAAAAATCCGCTCGTCATATTGTAAGCGGCAAGATAAAGCATCTCGCTTCCGTCGTCGCCGACGCTGAGATTGAACATACCGTACAGCTTTGTCCTGTAATACATATTTACCGTCAGATATCCGTCGGTTTCTTCCGCCGAATACGTAAACGTTATGCCGTTGCTGTCCACGCCGACGCCGTAACCGTCCACGGTAATACCGTCGAGACGGAACCAATAATCGTAATAGGTTTCTTTCCAGACTCCCATAAAGCTGCCCTCTCTGCCGAATACCGTTTCCTTTCCTCCGTCGGTCAACGAGAGCAAGCCGTCGTCGTTGATTTTTGCGCTCGCCGTTCCGAACGTAAGCGTGCCTTCCGTTATCGTATAATCGTAGACGACTCCGTTATAAACGGCTTTGCCCATACCGTCGAACGACACCGTTTTTTTCGTGTTGAAATCGGTCTCCCATTTTCCGGCGAAAGCGTCCAACGCCGTAATTACGAAAGAAGCTCCGTCCGTCATCACGGAATCGGATATCGAACAGGTTACGTTGCTACCCCCCATACGGATAACGACGTTGTTCCCAACGCATTGATAAGTAAATTCCGATACCGCGCCGTCGGAAGTAGTTTTTTTGCCGCTTCCTCCGGCGAGGAAAACGTATATGCTCTTATCGGAGTCGTACCACCTGCCCATAGCCGAATTTTTAGCCACGCAGGAAATCTCCCCCTTGCTCACGTCTCCTTTCTTGAAAAAGAAGCTGTCGTAAACCGAAAGTCCGGAGGAAGTTTTCTCCGCATAATAATCGGTAGTAAGGTCTACTTTGCCTGCAAATTGACTGTAAAAATCGTCGAGATAGGCAAAATATCCGTCTCGTATAAGAATATTGTTTCCGTCGTATACGTAAACGTAATTCGCCACCATAGCTCCCGACTTCATCGTCATCTTGCCGTTATCGTCGAAAGTAAGCGTTATTTCTTTCCCGCCCATAACGGTGTAATACTCCCCTTGGACGTAAGAATAATCCGCAAATCCGACGTATATCGTCATATCCTGAGTGACGAGAGTAGCGGAAGGAACCCTTTGCGTCCTCTCTGCATCGAAGAAATATCCGTACGATACGGTGCCGTCGTCGGCGACGAAATTATTCATTCCGTTACCGTCGTAAATCCAATAAACCGGACCGTAGTCGGACACGGTTACTTCGTCTACTGACTGCGTAAGAGGATTGCCGTCTACTCCCGGGCCGGTTACGTCTTTACCGAAATCGAAAGTAACCGTTATGTTTTTTTCCGCCGCGTCGTCGTAACCGGGAACTATTTTGCCGGCGATCGTTTCCCATTCGTCTGACCAACCGATAAGCGCCTCGAGGTCGTTTACGTCAGACAAATCGTAGTCGACGTCCCCGACTTGAATAAATCCCGTTTGCGAATAATACGAACCGAACGTTACCGCCTTTTTCGAATCGATGGAATTGTTTCCGTCGGGATAGATTATACCGATAAGGTCGGTCTTTTCGTAATCGTGCGACGCCCCTACGCTTTCGGTAACTGCCGTCGATACGCAATAAGACACTGCCGTTTCGTTGTCCGCGACGCCGACGATTGCGCCCGCCGCCGCGTAATCGGCCGCGCTGCGCGCACGCACGGAGCCGGAAGCGTAACTGTTTGCGACGGAGCTACGGTCGCGCAAATAGCCCACTATTCCACCGCTTATTATGCTTTTTCCTTTGACTTCACCGTTAAAAGAACAATTATGCAGGTAAGCGGGCGTTCCTTCGGAACTGCCGTGAGTCACTCCCACCATTCCGCCCATAGCGTACACGGTAGTCGTTCCCTCCGACGAAATGTTTGCATTTACCGAGCAATACGACACCGTCCCCGTATAATCGGTCTGATATCCTTGCACGAAACCGCTCATTCCTCCTACGTAAACCACGTAGTCGTCGGGCGAAAGGCTGTTTATTACCTTGATAGAACCGTCGAACGAACAATTTATTATATCTCCGCTTATGCAATATCCCGCCACGCTTCCGATAAGATAATTGTTTTCCTTCGACGTTTCCACCGTTATATCCGCGGAAAGACGCAGATTCCGGACGGTCGCTTTCGCTATGCAACCGAAAAATCCTACCGTTCCTTCCTCCGAATTTACGGTATAATTTTTAATTTCGTGCCCCTGTCCGTCAAAAACTCCCTTAAACTGATAGGTCATCGTTCCTATAGGTTCAAGCTCGAAGCCGTTCATATCCACGTCGCAATCGAGGACCACGTATCCCTCGGAATAGGTTTTTTCACCCCCGTTTATGGAATCCGTAAAGGATTTAAGCTGGGACGCGTTTGCCAGAACGTAGGGATTTTTCGAAGTGCCGCTGCCTTTTATCGTCATATTATCCCGCTTCAGGTCGGACGTCCTTACTGTGGCGGCAGATTTAACGGTAAAAGTATAAACGCCGTTTTCAGCGGCTATTTCTTCCCCTCCGACGGTGACCTTCGGCACGCCGACGTAACAGGGCGACAAACGAAGTCCGAAAGAAACCTTTTCTCCGATCTTTACGTTACGCGGTACCGTTCCGTCGTATAAAAAATCCGCTCCTTCTCCCGCTTCCCAGCGCAACTTTACCGTTTCCGCAGGAAGGACTTCGGGAGTCTTTTCTTTCCATACTGCTTCCAAAACGACGTTTTCATTTATCGGCAAGCCGAAGTCGTAACTCGTCGTCTCGCCCTGCTTTACCCAATAAAGAAATTCGTATCCGTCTCTTTGCGGAGCTACGGGTTCGACCGCGGTGCCTCCGTTTATTACTTCCGCGACGAAATTTTCCTGCCCGTTGCCGTAAACGTAAGTCACGGTAAAACTGCCCGTTCCCTTGTCCGCGCAGGAAACAAGCGCCGTCGCGCTTATTGCTATCGCCGCGATAAGCGCTATTATTGTCAGGCTCTTTTTTAAGCTCTTTGTCATTCTTTTCTCCTTTTTTACGACAAACCGCATTCCGTCGTAAAATTTTTATTCGTTCTCCTCTTTCGTTTGTTCTTCCTGAGAATAGAGGTGACAAGCCACGCGATGTCCTCCTCCGTAATCGATGAATTTCGGCTCCAGCTCCTTGCAAACATCCATACATTTACTGCAACGGGTATGGAACTTGCATCCCTTCGGCGGATTGGCGGGCGAAGGTATATCCCCTTCGAGAATTATCCTTTTTATTTTTGTATCCGGGTCGGGTATCGGCACCGCCGAGAATAAAGCCTGAGTATACGGATGCATGGGATTCGAAAACAAATCCTTTTTCGTCCCGAACTCCACCATATTGCCCAAATACATAACTCCGACTTCGTCGGATATGTGTTCTACTACCGATAAATCGTGCGATATGAAGATATACGCGAGATTGTCGGACTCCTGCAAATCCTTAAAAAGATTTATTACCTGCGCCTGAATAGAAACGTCGAGAGCGGATACCGGCTCGTCGCAGATAACGAGCTTCGGCTTCAACGCAAGTGCTTTCGCTATACAGATACGCTGTCTTTGTCCTCCCGAAAACTCGTGCGGATATCTCTCGAAATAATGCGGCTGCAATCCGCATTTTATCATAATGTCGACTATATAATCCTTATATTCGCTTTTAGGCACGACGTTATGTACCTTAACCGCCTCTCCGACGATTTCGCCTACTGTCAGTCGGGGAGAAAGGGAAGAATACGGATCCTGAAAAATCATCTGAAAATTCGGACGGAGTTTGCGAAGCGTGTTGCCTTTCAGCTTTTCTATATGCTTTCCCTCGAATATTATTTCTCCCGCGGTAGGCTCGTACAAACGAAGTATGCTTCGACCGAGCGTGGTCTTCCCGCACCCGGATTCTCCGACTATCCCGACGGTTTTTCCTCTGCGAAGGCGGAGCGAAACTCCGTCTACCGCTTTAAGATATACGTTTTTTTCCTTTTTTAACGACTTGCTTATCGGAAAGTACATTTTCAGGTCGTTGACCTCGAGAAGATACTTTTCCTCCTCCGGCGTTATTGCGGTAATTATCTTGTTTTCTTCCATTATTTATTACCTCCCTCGTCGTAAAGGTGGCACGCCACGAAATGAGTCGGAGAAACCTGTATCATTTCGGGATAATCTCCCTTGCAGGCGTCGCACTTTCTGTCGCAACGATCCTTAAAATAGCAGGTCGACAGCATGTTTATGGGATTCGGAACGTTCCCGGGTATGCTGTAAAGCCTGTCCACCTCTTTACCGACCACAGGCTTACTCTTCTGCAAACCGATAGTATAAGGATGGAGCGGATTTTTGAAAATCTCGCGCACGGTTCCCTTTTCCACAACTCGTCCAGCGTACATTACGACAACGTAATCCACCATCTCTGCGATAACTCCGAGATCGTGCGTTATCAACATTATGCTTCCGCTGATTTTTTCTTTTACGTCGCGCAAAAGATCGAGTATCTGCGCCTGTATGGTAACGTCCAATGCCGTAGTCGGTTCGTCGGCGATTATCAATTTAGGATTGCAACACAGAGCCATGGCTATCATAACTCTCTGGCGCATTCCCCCCGAAAGCTGGTGAGGATAACTCTTGTAAACGTGTTCGGGCATAGCGATACCGACTAATTTCAGCATTTCTATGCTCTTTTCCTTAGCCGTCTCCTTATCCGCTCCGTCCACGTGCAGCAACGTTACCTCGTCAAGCTGTTTACCTATCGTAAACACGGGATTCAGGCTCGTCATAGGCTCCTGAAAAATCATCGCTATTTCGCGCCCCCTTATCGAGGACATCGCGCTTACCGGCATTTTCGCAACGTCGTAGACTTCTTCGTGCTCTTCGAAAACCTTCTTAAAACGCGGTTTTCCCCTCTTGGTCAGAGCCTGAACCATAACAGGTCCCTCCTCGCCCATGACCGTATTGCCGTTTTCGTCTTTTTTCTCCACCATTATCGGTTCTGTCCCCACCGCCTTTTTAACGGTAGAACGGAATCGGATACTGCCGTCCACAATCTGTCCCATCGGTCCCTGCACGAGTTGCATAAGGGAAAGGCTCGTCACGCTTTTTCCGCAACCCGACTCTCCTACGACTCCTACCGTAGAGCCCTGCGGTATATCGAAGGAAACTCCGTTTACGGCTTTAACCGTTCCGTTATCGGTAAAGAAATACGTATGCAGATTATCGAACTCCACGATGTTTTTCTCATCTCGCATAGCGGTAACGTAGTCCTCTTTTTTGTACGCGGCGCGTTTCTTCTGCAGAGCCTTGACGGTTTTTATATTCTCTTTCGCTATATTCCTCGATTCCTTAGCGGAAATATAGTGATTGTTATTTTTAGTACTTTTCACCGTTACCTCCTTGCTTTCGGGTCGAATGCGTCGCGCAAGCCGTCTCCGACGAAGTTAAAGGCGAGCACCGCAAGAACAATGCACACGCCGGGAGAAATCCACAAATTGGGATACAGTCGCAACGCGGTGTTGTTGGCGGCGGCGTTTATCATATTGCCCCAGGTCGCATACTCTGCGGGAAGCCCTATTCCGAGATAGCCGAGAGTCGCCTCGGTAAGAATTATTCCGCCCAAACCTAACGTCATCGATACTATAAGCTGAGGCATTACGTTGGGAATAAGATGCTTGAATATTTTTCTTCCGACCGGAAGTCCGCTCGCTTCCGCGCTCAGCATAAAATCCTGTTCTCTCAAAGAAAGAATCTGTCCTCTTACCAGCCGCGCCGTTCCTGCCCAGCCGAACAAAGTCATCATAGCCATCATGATATACAACTTTGCAGGTCCCGTTACGTCCTTGGCGTCAAGCGCGACTCCCACTATCATAAGCATGGGCAACGTCGGAACGCAGTTAAAAATATCTACTATACGCATTATTATCTGGTCTACCCATTCCCCGAAATATCCGGCAAGACCGCCCAAAAACACTCCTATGAGCGTTTCCAGAATAATAACGACGAATCCCACCGTAAGAGACACTCTGCCTCCGTACATAAGACGCGAGAACACGTCGAATCCTTTGTCGTCGGTTCCGAGAAGATGCGTCGCCGACGGCGCGAGGTAATTGCTCGGTTCGGCGTAAGTTATTATGTATACCGTATCTCCGTTGGGCGCGATAATTTCCGTGTAGTATTCTTCCGTTACGGTTACGCTTTCGTCGGAAGTCTTTTCTCCCCATATAAAAGGCAGAAAATCAAACAGCGGTCCGATAAAGGAGAACAAAAACAAAACGATAAGTATGACGAGTCCGGTCATAGATAGCTTGGAACGGAAAAATCTTTTCAGAACTATTCTTCCCGGACTAAGCGTTCTGCCCGTTATTTCTTCCAGACTTACTTCTTCTTCGCTCTCGACGGCTTCCGAATTTTCTGCGGCTACGGTAGCCTCGGACATTTCCTCCAACGCGTCTTCGACGGCGTTGGTTACTTCTCCGTTCAATATGGTTTCCGTCTCGTTTACGGGAGTTTCATCGAAAATTTTATTTTCTTTCTTCATATCCGCCCCCTATTTGCCGAGTTTTACGCGCGGGTCTACCACGGCGTACATCAGGTCGCTCAACAACGTGCCTATTACCGTAAGCACGGCTATAAACATATTGTAGCCCATAATAAAAGGTATATCCGCCACAACGAGCGCGTCGTAAGCCAATTTACCTATGCCCGGGATACTGAAAACCGTCTCCGTAATCATCGCTCCGCCGAACAAACTCGGCAGAATACCGGCCATCATGGTAACAAGCGGTATCATCGTATTACGGAAAGCGTGTTTGTAAATAACAGTTCTTTCCGACAGCCCTTTCGCTCTCGCGGTACGCACGTAATCGGCGTTCAACGCTTCGAGAGTATTCGTTCTCGTATAACGCATAAGAGAGCCTATCGACAGAATGACGAGCACCGTCATCGGTAAAACCATATGCCACAGCATATCTCCGAGACGAACTATCCAACTTGCGTCCATCGGCAACGAAGCGGACGCAATACCGCCGACCTCGAACCAACCGAGCTGGACTGCAAAAAGTCTTATAAACAGAGCGGCGAGGAAAAACGTAGGCAGCGATATTCCTATCATCGCGAACACGGTAACGGTATAATCCACTACGCCGTATTGATTTACCGCGGCTTTTATTCCGAGAGGAATGGCTATCACAAACTGCAATATCGTCGCTATGAACGCAATAGCAAACGAAATACCCATATTCTGTACTATGACGTCGGCAACGGGCTTTTTATATTTGAAGGACATTCCGAAGTCGCCCTTCAACATATTGCCGAGCCATCCGAAATAACCTTTCAAAATAGCGGTAAACTTATTCCATCCGTTTGCCACATTATAGTCGACGGACACGTTTACGGTTTCTCCGGAAGAAAGGGTAAAAACGACGTTCCTTATGGTAGCGTAATCCCCTTCTATTTCTTCTACGTAATACGTGCCGTTTTCTTCGGGTACGAAAACCTCGTCCATCTTGATAACGGCGTCCTCTCCTAAGTCTTCATCCGCCACCATGCCGCGCGCGATTACCTTTCCTATCGCGAATCTGTATACGCCGGACGAATCCTTTTTGTATAAATACAAACGGGTATCGTCCTTTCCGTCGTAAGAGCCTTCGTACCAGTCGTCGTAAGTCTTGACCGACGGTCCGAGGCAAACGTTTTCGTAGGTATCCTCTTTGGTGTTCTTTACGAATTTCATCCCGGCGTATTTGCTGTTTTCTCCGACGTTCATATAAAGAAACGCGTCCGGCATAGCCAGCCCGTACAGTTCCTTTATCCTGTCCACGTCTTCCTGTTGCATCGTACCCTGACTGACCGCCGAAGAATACTGCTGGTCTACGTAATCGGTAGGCATCATTCTCGCGAGAGAATAAATGATTATCGACACGCCGAACAGAATAAGCAACGACAAAAGCAGTCTTTTTACGATGTATTTTATCATATCCATACTTTTTTCCTGCCTTATTCGCTCCGATCCGTTTCGGAGTTTATTGGTGTTTTCTATTCTTTCGTTTTTTCTTCCCGAACAATAATCGAGGAAGAATGCGTCGCCGTCCCTTACCGATTTTTATAAGGGACGGCTTTGTTTCTTTACAGATAGGTTACTTCCCATATACGGGCGAGCAATCCGTTGTATGGCGAACGTTCGGTCTCGGGAGTCATAGACCTTTCGTCGAGAACGTTTTTGTTGAACGCCGACATATCCTTTCTCTGATAGGTGGGCATTTCCACCGCAAGTTCCATTATCTTGTCGAGAGCTCTTGCATATATGCTCTTCCTTTCCTCTTTGTCTGTGGTGGAACGACCTTCGTCGATTATTTCGGACAAATCGGTGATTATCTGATATTCCGTCGAATAGGCTTCGGTATTTTTACCCGCCTTAATTTGTTTGTACCCCCAGTTGCTGGTGGAGCTTGCCTGAGAGTCGATGTGATACACCTGATACATATCGGGGTCGATAGTCGACGACCATGCCGCCGCCCATATGGAAAGCTTGCCGTTGGACAAATCGCTCAAAGCGGTCTGCGAAGTCACGACTTTTACGTCAAAACCGTGATTGTTGAGTATTTCCGCAGCTTTCAGGAACATAGCGTACGCGGGGTGATCGGTAGAACCTCCCGCAATCGTCATCTTATAGTTCGTTCCGCCGAGATAGTCCTTTCCGAATCCCTTTATCTCTTTGAAATAAATTCCGTCCGAACCTTTTTCGTAACCGTCGGCAACGAGCATAGTGTCAATATAATATCCCGTAGAGTCAAAACTGTAATCGACGCCGGAATTTTCGTCGCAATACACGGTAGCCGACGACGGATAAGCCCAGCTCGTTTTGGACATCGGTCGGGTGATTATTTCGGCAAGTCCGCCTTTATAGTAGTTTTGCGTAATGAGCGCGGTGTTCATCGCCTTCATTATTACTCTGCGGACGGTAATATTGGGTACGAATCTCGGATTTATTCCGACGTATCCGTAACCGCTCGTGTCTATCTCCACGTGCCCCAAGCCCGCGTTATTTACGGCGGCGATATTCTCCTGCGTAGCGGAAGGATCGCCGAAATCTATATCTCCGTTGGCAAGCGCGTTAATAATCTGATCCGACTCTACGACTTTATATCTGAGATACTTTATTTTCGCGTTGGAAAGCTCTCTGCCCACCGTTTCGAAATAAGTATTGCGCTCGTAATAAATCATATTGTTGTTGAAGAAGTTGTCGCCGGTCACCGTTCCCGAACCGCTTGCGTTGCTTGCCTTATAAGGACCTGCGCCCAAAGGCAGTCCCACCTTTTCGGGAGCGTTGATTACGTTGTTCATAAAATCGATGCTACCGAATTCGAGACCGAACTCCGTCGTGCCGTTGAAGGCGTCTATGTAATTCTTGCCGTTCCAGTTTGTGGTGGAATAATAGTGCATAGGAGATACGGTAAAGGCAAAGTTGTAAATAGCCTTGGGGTCTACGTGATTGATTTTTATCGTAAGCACGTCGTATTCTCCGTCGAGAGTCGCATTGTTAAAGCTCGACGTTTTGCGAGTGGTTATTCCGGTAATATTGGGTACGAGTTTGTCCGTTCCGGCAAAATACGCGCTCTTTGCCTCCGCGGTAAATCTGTCGAGAACGGTAGCGGCGGTAGCCCAGTATTTGACTACGCTGGTAAACTGACTGTAATCGGTTCTGGTAATTCCGTCCTGCGGGAAATAAGATTCGTAAACGGAATCTATGCAATAATTCTTTATTTTGTCCTCTTCGCTCATAGAAGCGTATTTCGGATCGGCTATGCCGGGCAAAATTTCTTCGTTATATACGCGTTGCGCTTCTGTGGCGGAAAGCTGATAGTTGCCGTTTTCGTCTTTGATAAGTTTATTGGAGCTGTCGCGCGCGAGGAGCTCGCTGTATCCTCCGTCGTTCATAAGGAAAACCTGCCATTTAGCGGTGAAGCCCCAATCTTCGTACGCTTCGACGCCGGAGTTGTTCCAGTCGGTGGTAAGCTCTTCCTTAAACGTGGAGGCTACGAGAGCGAAGTCGCCCGCCATCGCCGCCTTCTGAGCGTCGTTCCATCTGTCTGCGGGTCTGTCCTCGGATTTTGCGCCCACTCCGACCATCGTCACGTAATCGATAAGGTCCTGAATACGAAAATACGCTTTTTCCACGAAACTTTCTTCGAACGCGGAAGAATCGCTCGTTTCTCCCGTCTGTTGCATTCTGTAATTCTTCAATCCCACTATATCGGTGGAATAAATAGTCGCCGAACCGGTGTAGGCGGGATCGAGATATACGTACAGATTGAACAAAACGTCCTTAATGGTAAGCGGTTGTCCGTCCGAGAACATAATTCCGTTTTTGATAAGGAATTCGTACGTGGTAAAGGATTTGTCCGTCGCCTCTACAACTGTATAATCTTTGACCACGCAGGGTTCGTTTTCCCCTGCGACTATACCGCCCTTCGCGTCTGTGCTGAGCATACCTATCTGTGTCTGCCCCACTATCGAAGAATCGTAAGCGGAGCTGGAAAAATAGGGGTTGAACACGCCGTCCGGAGTGGAAATACTCATCGATAACGGACGGGTTTCTGTATCGTAGTTCGTGCCTTTGTTTTTACAGCCGGCGAGCATAACCGCCAGAACCGCAATCATCGCAAACACAAGTACGATAAAAATCTTTCTTGTATTTTTCATAAAGCCTCCTTTATTTTCACAATCGTTTTCCTTAATAATCTATATCGCCGCGAGATCTACTACCGCGACTCCGGTATAGTCGTTGCCGGCGACGTCCTCGGCTCTGGTATCGTCTACGGCGATCCAAGGATACGCCTCGGTATTTATACTTCTCGTGCCGTCGTAGGAAAGAGTTCCCGAAACTTTAACGTTGTTTATTTTTACTCCTTCCTCCGCCTCGTAAGCCAAAAATCCCACCTTAAATTCGTTTCCGTCGAACGCCGCCCTGAAGGATACTTCGGCTTCTATTTCAAGATCGTAAAGTTTAGCGCCGTTTCGCAGAACGTTGAATATTCCGAATCCTTCCTTTTCCGTTTTCGAACCCTCCGCGCCGACCTTTATTCCGGTAATTTTATGACCGTTACCGTTTATCGTCCCGCCGTAGCTTCTGGTAATCCAGGTCTCATCCGTAAAGTCGAGATCGGCGTCCAGATAAACGTCGTTATTGTAGCTTATCGCGTCTTTAAAACTCTTGACGTCCTTAACTATCTTCCACTTGCCTTCTATAAAACCGACGTAAACGGTGGTATCCTCCGTGCCGAAACTGTACGGCCAGGAAAATTCCTCGTCGCCCGTCGCCGCTTTATAATATCCGTAAAGGGTAAACCCGTCTTTTTTCGGAGCCAGCGTCTGGCTCGGTTGCGACTTCGAATCGCCCGGCTTGCCGGTTACTCTGTCGAGGACTTCTCCCGTAGCTCTGTCTACGAAAATAAGAGCCGACGTTCCGACAAGATTTGCGTAAAGGGTAAAGCTCTTATTGACTCTGTCGGTATCGAAATTCCATTTCCTGTCCAGAACCACTCTCTTCGTAGCGTCGTCTACGACGGCGTTGCCGTCGGCGTCGAGTTTCGCAGTGTACCAGCCCTCTACGTAATAACCCGTTACTTCGTAAAGTTTGAAATTGCTGCTATATCCCGGCTGAATGGCGATGAGTCCGTTTTCTTTAACGCCGAGATACTGATCCTGACAGTTTGCGTTAAGCTCGCCTACGTTGTAATCGAACGTAACGAGATAATCGTACTTGGCTGTCGCCACGTTTTCGGAGCAACCTGCAAGCGCGCCGAATATCGCCAGCAATAACGTTGCAAACAAAACTATTTTGACTTTGCTTTTCATAAATACACTCCGTTATTCCTTTTCTTCCGTTTCGGAGCAACCGACGTTTTCGCCGTTCTCCTTTTCCTCGCCGTCCGCTGCGGCCGTATCGTCCTCCGCATTCTTGTCGTTCGCCGTTTTCTTGCCGAAACGCCCTTTCTTTTTGAGTACGATAAGCACGACAGCTACGGCTATCCCCGCGCAAGCCGCCGTACCGCAGACTACGCAGATAATTATTATTTCGGTCTTGCTCAGACCTTTTTTGCCGCCGTCGTCGATAACGACGTCGCCGCCCTCTTTAGCAACGACGTTTACTTTTACCTCCACCGTATACGTAACGCCGTTCTTGACGTAAGACACGATAACGCTTTCGTCGTCAAGGGACAACACCGATTTGTTCACCGTATAATCGGTCACAGCCATTTCCGACAAGTCCTCGAAAATAACCGTTATTATCATGCCGGTAGCGTCGAACTCTTCTCCCTCCACGTATTTTATTTTGTCGGGTATCGCGCTGAGAACGAGCTTTTCGACGGCTACCGGATAGCCTAAAGCCTCCTTCCTGTCTCTCAAAGCCTTTTCCGCGCCGAGCAAGACTTCTTTCGCCGCTTTTACCTCCGCGAGAGAGAGCTGATCGGAGCCTGTAATCTTGTTGAACGCAATTCTTGCCGCTTTTACCTTTGCGGATATTTCCGTCAATGCCGCCATATCGGCAGCCGCGGCTATTTCATCGGGCGTCATATCTATGCCGTTTATCGCTTCGATTGCCTCGTGCGTAACGTCGTCGGGCAGTATTTCGTCGGTAACGACTACCGTTTCGAAAAATCCTTCCCAGATATTGCTATCGTAACCTTTGCCGTTTTTCGGAACGGTAAGGGTAAGCTTGAATTCCGGTCTGTATTCTTCCAGCAAATATATTTTTTTGGCAACGAAATCATAGAAATTGGCGTAATAGTGCGTTCCGCCCACACCGTTCGATCCGAAGAAAAGGTATATATAATACTCGTCGCTTCCCTGTTCGGCTCCGCTGTATGCGTCGCCGTTGATTGCCTCCGCATAAAGAACGGGAGCCTGAACGCTGTTGAACGTATATTTAGCTACCGTGCTGTCATAGAAAGCGAAGCTGCCGATAGCCTTGACTGTATAAGGGAAAGTTATTGCTTCCAGTCCGTCCACTCCTTCGAACGCGCTCGCGCCTATGGCGACGGTTTTGTCGATAACGGTATAGCTCTCGCCCTCTTTCGCCGTCGGATACTGTTCGAGCACGTAGCCTTTCCCTACCCTCGAATAAAGGACTCCGTCCACCGACACGAAATCGTTGTTTCCGTCGGCGACGAGAATCTCGGTGAGGGTATCTATATAGCTGAACGCTCCCGCTCCGTACGCAAGCTCGTTTCTGTGGCGTACCTGTTCAACTCTGTTCTTTTCGTCCAAAACTTCCCACGAATAATCGTAATATCTGTCTCCGAAGCTTACCGGCAGCGTAACGCTCGTCAGTCGAGTCTCCACAAACGCTCCGATACCGAGAATTTTCAGTTTGTCGAAAACGACGGTCTCAAGCGGAGCTTCGCTGAAAGCATATTCGCCGATAACGACCGCATTGCTCAAATCCGCGCTTACGAGAGCGGTCTTTGCAAAGGCGTTGTCCCCTATTATCTCAGCATTATGCAAATCGACGTTTTCCAGCGCTTTGCACCCGTAGAACGCCATAACTCCTATTTCTTTTGTCTCCGCCACGTTTATTTCGGTCAAAGCCGAGCAAAGAACGAAAGCGCACTTTCCTATATATTCAACGCCGTCGGGAAGAACGACGGTAGTCAGAGCGACGCGTTCCGTAGTCGAAAAGAACGCGTAATCTCCCACGACTTTCGTTCCCGTAGAGAACACGACGTCGGTAATGTCGTTTGACTTTACGAAAACGTATTCGCCCATTTCCGTTATTCCGCCCAGAGACGCCCTTCTCAATTTCGTATTGTAAAACGCTCTCGACCCGATTATTTCCGATTCGGGAAGATTGATTTCGAAAATGGACGAACCCTCGAACGCCGACGCGCCGATAGTCCTTACTTTCGGCAATTCGACGGAAGTTACACCGCTTTTTTCAAACGCTCCGTCTCCTACGTATTCCGCTTTCGGTAAAGAAAGGGAAGTAAGTTTAGCGCAGTTTCTGAAAGCATACGGTTCTACCGTCTTTACCGAGCCGAGTCCGCTTACCGCAGTGAGCTTCATACACCCGGAGAAAATGCCCTCGGGCAGACTGACGATACCGTCGGAGAGAGCAACCGAAACCACTCCGCTCCCCGCGAACGCATAACTGCCTATTGCGGTTATTCCGCTTGCGTCAAAGCTCGTCAACGCCGTTACTCCCGACATTGCTCCTGCCGCTATCTCAGTAACGTCGCCCGGAACGGATACGGAAGTTTTCGCTACGGGCACCGCGACGAGAACCGTCTTATCCTTATTATACAAGACGCCGTCCTCCACAGAATAATTCGCGTTGGAAGCGTTGACTCTGTACGCGCCGAAAAGACTGCAGCCGTTAAACGGCGTGCCGCCCTCGCTTCTAATAACGGTTCCGTCCGAAAGTTCGACGTATTTCAATCCCGTGCAATTTGCGAACGCTCCCGCTTCTATCGTATATTCGCCGTCGGGAAGAGTAATACCCGTCAACGACGAAGCTCCGGCAAAAGCCGATTTTCCTATTCCTGCAAAAGAATCGGAGAAGAAACGGAACGAATTAAGGGAAGAGCAACCGTAAAACGCCCCTTGCGATACGTAATTTCCGTAAAAATCAAAATTCGTAACGGAAGAACAACCGAAAAACATTTCCTCGCCTACTCCCGTGTTCGAATCCGTCGCAACGGTAGTCAGCGCGGTACAGCCGGCAAACGCCCTTTTGCCCGTTACTCTGAGTTCGGTAAGGTCTATCTCGGTAAGAGCGATACAATTTTCGAACGCGCCGTCGCCCACCGTGGTGATACGCTTCGAGTTTTCGATGACGCTTAACGATTTGCAATCCTTAAACGCATTTTCGCCTATCGTAATCGCCCCCGTATATTCCGGATGCTCAACTTTATCTTTATCCACGAATTTCCCGAACGTTATTTTTTTGAGTTTTCCGCAACCCTCGAAAGCGCTCTTATGAATGACTATACATTGGCTCGGCACAACTATTTCTTCAAGATTTTCGCATCCCAAAAACGCTTTTTCCGGAATCTCGGTAAGGGTAGTCGGGAAAACGACTTTTTTCAAAGTCTTGTTGTATTGGAAGCATTCCTCGTCCAGCATCATAACGTTCTTGCTGTCGGGAATAACGCACTCCGCTCCGCCGTAATAATCGTAAAGGGTATAATTGATAATCCGGTAATCGTCTCCTACGCTCACCGTAATGCTCTTCCCGACGGTGGCGTTGCCCACTACCGAAACGCTGATGATAGTCGTTCCTTTCCTGTGGGCGAAAACGGTGCCGATAGCGTCTACGGAAGCTATCGTGTCGTCCATACTGCTCCACTCCAAATCGAGATCGCTCATATACCACGGATCCGCCTTTACTCTGAGCGAAGCCTTCCCGTTGGGATTCATTTCGAGTTTCGGCAGAGTGCCTTCGAGAGACACGACGTAATCCTTGCCGTTTTCGGTGGGCAAGAGGGAAATTTTGTTGAGTCTCGGAAGCTGTTTCGCCTCGCCCTGAACGACTACTTCTATTTGCGCGTAAATTACTTTCTGTGAG